>JAGLYB010000070.1 GCA_023132545.1 Candidatus Bipolaricaulota bacterium | reverse complement strand
AGGTTCCCAACGTTTCCAAGTAGCTACAAACCGTCTGAGCAGAAGATCCGAATTGGAACGTCGCGTCAGGCGGAGCGAACCCTTCGGCCACCACGATGATGGAATGACGTTTTCCCAACGTCAATCCATCTTGGACATTGCGAGCAATATCTTCCAGCGACACCGGTATCTCCGGCAGAAGGATGATCTCACCTCCTCCTGCCAATCCCCCCATCAACGCGATATAGCCCGATTCTCGACCCATTACCTCCACCACAAACGCCCGCTCATGAGCAACCGCAGTGTCGCGGATTCGATCGAGACATTCGACGACTGTGTTGAGTGCACTGTCCACTCCGATGGCCATCGTTGATCCCGAAATATCGTTGTCAATAGAAGCGGGAATTCCAACTGTCGGCACTCCACTTTCGCTCAGCCACTGCGCGCCTCGAAGCGAACCGTTCCCGCCAATCACAATCAGTCCATCGAGATCATGCTCCCTGATGGTGGCTAGAGCCCTTCGCTGGCCGTCACCTGTCCTGAACTCCTTGGATCGAGCGGAACGAAGCATTGTTCCCCCACGTTCGATGATCCCGCCTACTGCACGGTTGTCCAATGGGAAAACATCGCCATCGATCAAGCCCGCATAACCTTTCGCTATTCCGTACAGGGAAAAGCCGACGTCTGTTCCACAGCGAACGGCAGCCCGAATGGCCGCGTTCATTCCGGGCGCATCGCCCCCGCTCGTCAATACACCGATTCTTGCCATACTCATCTCCGTAATGTCATTCCTAGGCCAAGTTTCACGCTTCATCATCGCTTGAGTACACGAGGTCTCCGCCCACGAATGTCATCTCGATAGAGCGCTGGGACATGTGCTCGGGATTCAACTGGGGATCCTGATCGAGTACAACCAAGTCCGCCAACTTCCCGGCCTGCAAGCATCCTTTCTCGTCTTCTTCAAACCCGAATCGGGCTCCAGCCATAGTGTAGCAGGCGATGGCTTCTTCGATCGTCAACCGCTGTCCAGGGTAGGCACCGTGGATTGCTCCATGAAGACCATACAAGGGAGACGGCGGCATGCCGTCCGATCCGAACGCCAGAGGAATATCGGCATCATGAATCAGTCGAAGCGGATTGCTCAACCGGTCCCGATCGACACCCAGCCGATCGACGTACATGCTGTCCGGCCCCGACCAGTTGGCAGTAAAGTTGGGCTGCATACTGAGATGCAGCCCCGCTTTCTTCACTCGCGCCAATTGAGATTCTTGTGGAAGCTCGAAATGCTCGATTCGATGTCTCAAAGACGTATTCGTTTGGAGTCCTTCGTGCGTCCGCAATACTTGTTCAATTGCCCGGTCCCCAATAGCGTGGATCACCGTCTGCCAGCCGGCGCGATCCGCTGTCTCCACCCAGCATTCCAGCACAGCGTCCGCATGATTGAGTTCACCCAATCCGCCATCGATGTATGGTTGGGAGACAGCTGCGTTGCCAGCTCCGATCGAACCGTCGGCAAACATCTTGATCCCGCCAAAGCGGAGCCACGTATCACCAGTTCCCGTTTTCAGACCGACTGCCAGCAGTTTGTCGAACGATTGGATGTCCGGGCAGATCGTGATCCGGAGTTTCCGTTGCTGCCGCCGTGCCATGAACGCCTCGAAATAGTCAAACGGCGTCATCGTATGAACGGTGGTAATCCCCAGACGATGACACAGCCGCGCAGCGGCATCGAGCCCTTCAACAGCGGCAGCATGATCGGGCCGAATACTGCCGGTCATTTCAGTGACCGCCTTCTCCCGTAGCAGCCCTGCCTCTCGCTCGATCAGATCTTCAGGTGCCGTTTCGGGAATTTGCTCCATGGCACGACTGTTGGCTGTCATCAGATGCCCATCCATACGGATGGCCAGCACCGGCGAACGGGGAGAGATCTTGTCCAACTCGGTTCTGGTTAGATAGCAGCGATCCTGCCACTGCGACTCGTCCCACCCGTATCCCACTGTCCATTCACCGGATCGCTCTTTCGCCGCTTGGGCCAGCTCCGCAAGAACTTCGGCTCGTGATAGATTCATCAGTCCGATCCGCCAACCGCTTTCCACCAGCCCGGTGTGGAGCAAGTGAATGTGTGCGTCAATGAATCCAGGGAGCACGAATCGGCCTTTGAGATCGATATGCTCGGTGCCTTCTGATTCCGACAATGAGAGCGGCAGCTCATCGGCCCGCCCGATCATTCGGATACGATCGCGTTCCAGCACGATCGTATCAGCTCTCGGGTGTCCGTGAATGGAGCCGTTATGTAACACCTTGATGGGCGTTCCGCTAACAAGGTTCACTGCCGATGCCTCCTCGTTGAGTGCTGTCCCTTCAGCCTATTTCTGGATTGCGAGCCCACTAACGGCTGCTCCTGGGAACCCGCGCAGCACGATTCCGGTCGCTGCGCCTGTCGCTGGATCGATTTGCGTGACTTGATGCCGATCGCGCTCCACCACCCACAAGAATCCTTCATACCAGGCGAAGCCTGAGATGGGGAATAGGCTGGGCGAAAGGGAAATCGGATCGGGCTGAAGCGCCAGCTGCGTACGGGAGAAGATATCGGTGGCAACAACGATTTCCAATTCATAAAGCAACTCCGTCGCCGCCTCCAATACCCACAGTGATCCCGGAGCGTGGGGGCCTTCTCTCCAGGCGATCCCGCCCGGTATTTGGAGGAACGTGGACTCGTACAAATTCGGGGAGGATTGGAAGTAAGTGGCACCGAACGCGTTGAGGGTCCGTCCATCCTGAGGGCTAATCTCGTAGATCATACAACTCAATCGATCCACGTGCCAAAGCCGCAAGGGAGCATTCGGGGAGTATGTCAAGCCTCCTGGGTCCTGGGCCGGAGCTGTGTATTCCGTCAGCACGGCTCCAGACTCAGGATCGATTTCGACCAACCGCTGAAAACCATTCCCCATACACACAACGAATAGCGACCAATCGCCGTTGCTTTCTGCGAGAGCCAAGCCTCGTGGCTGAGGCTCTGGGGAGTCAAGCGTCAGGATCACATTTCCAGACGAATCCAGCTTGTAGATCTCATCTAGGTTCTCGTCGGCCACCCAAAACGCAGGCTCAACTTCAATGATGATTGAATCTGTGTCCACTGTGCCGTCAACAGCACGAATCGTCAATTGGATCTCGTATTGGCCTGCATGATTGAAGGTGTAGGCTCCTGAGACGCCATAGACCTCGGCTTCATCACCGAACGACCATCGATAGGTGCTGATGCCGTCCTGTCCCTCGGAAGCGCTGGCATCATAGGACAGCGTAAGAGGAACAGTTCCCTGCGTCTGCGATACGTTCAGAACCGCATTTGTTGAATTGAGGAGCGCGCAGCCCCCAAGAAGAGAAACCATGAGACCTATCAGACAGAAACCTCTAACCCAGCGTCTTCCCCACATAATACATCCCTCCTGTGATCTAATGAACCATTGTACTTCAAGACGCACTTGCGTCATGCTTGTATCAGGTTCGGAGTTCAGTCCTTGAATGTTTTTTGCAGGTTTCTTTCCAGGTAGATCCATAGAATCCCCGCGATCTACAGGTATTCTTTATTTGTTCTTTGACTTTGGGAGATGCGAAGCAATCGTCCCAGATTGATTCCACAGAAAACGGGAGGGGGTGAACTCCATGGCCACCAAAGAAATCCTGGATAAGCTTTCGATCTATATTCCTCAGAGGAAGATGGAAGAAAAACCAGTCGAACGACTAATCAAGCTTGGTGAGAAAAGGGACCGCTCGATCAACTATATGGTCGTCGATGCCATTCTCCAATACCTGAATCGCGAAGAGAACAAAAGCTAACCTGCGTTAGCAGCGACGAGTTTTAGACACACGCGTTTCGTTTTTCGGCAAAACGCGTGTGTTTCTTTTATTCAAGCTCGAAGAAGCTTTCGAATCGCCCCTATGTCAACATGGTCTGACACAAGCGTGGTCAGATTGTCAATCTGGCTTGTATCGTCCGCTCTCAGGAGGGGACGAATTTTCTCGATTTGCAGTGCTGTGGAATAGGTATCTCCAGAGACCAGCAGCAGCGGAACGTTCTGCCCACTTGCTTTGGCCACAATATTGGCAGGAGGAACGATATCGTTGGTCAACACAATTCCTGCCGTTCCCTTGGTTTCCATCATGGCCAGGATCATATCACTTCGATCTCCGCTCGTGATCACGAGTTTACCCGGATCGTTGATGTGAGGATCCACCAAGGCTGCGCCGACTGACATCGCTCCCACAACAATGGATCTGACTCTGTTCTGGAGTCCGTTTTCGCCTGCTAGAACCTTGGCAAACAGCTTATCAGCAGCCGTGGCCAGCGAGATGGTCGCGAACTCAGCTTGATACGGCAGCACTCCCAGGACGTTAACTCCAAGTTTCTCGATTTCCGGAAGATGAACCTGGCGGAAGTCTTCCATCTGTACCACTTTATTGATGATCACGCCGGCAACATTGGCTTCATCACTTCCTACGAAGCGATCGATAAATGCCAGATCGTCAGCAATTTCGTTTTCGCTCCCACTTGCCAGGATCAGAACTGGAGCACCGGTTTCTTGCGAAATGGTCAGTGGATCAAGAAACACAGACGAGCCATAGGCAAGATCCTTCCCGCATTCGATGAACACGGCTTCCCGATCGGCACCCACTTGATTCACAATGCGATTGAATTCTTCGAAAATGGCCGTGCGGTCGTACATGTATCGCAGTTTGGAATGATCAAAACCGATGCTGATCGACTCGGGCTCCTCCCCCAAGCCAAAGAGTTGCGTCAATAGCGAGGCATCGTAATCCCAAAGGCGCTTCTTTCGATAGAGGAAGCGATCTCCAAGCGGCTTGAGATACCCAAACCGCTTATTCAGGATACGTGCCAGGGCGATAATCGTGCTTGTCTTTCCCGCGTCTTTGCGCGTCGAGGCCACAATGAGCGATTTCACGCTACCTCACCTCCTCAGGAGTTTGGAACAAGATTCTGACGTCCACTGCTTTTGCCCCTTCGCTGACATCGTAGGCAACGAGTGGATTGACTTCGATATCCGTGATTTCGCGACACTGATCGACCAAATGACTCAGCGTGACGATGGCGTCGGCGACAGCTTCGATATCCTTTCGTTTTTCTCCCCGTACGCCAAGCAAGAGAGGGAACGACCGAAGATCAGCGATCATCTCTAGCGCCATTGCTCGATCCACTGGCGCAGCCCGGAAGGCAACATCCTTCATTACCTCCACGTAAATGCCGCCCAAGCCGACCATCACGAGCGGACCGAATGAGCGATCCTGTCTGGCACCGATGATGATCTCGACGCCCGCTCGCACCATTTCTGCCACTTCCATACCTTCGATCTTAGCGTCGCGTTTGTAGGCTCGGCAGGCTCGCAGTATCGCTTGGTAAGCATCGATCACTTCTTCTCTCGTTTGCAGGTCTAAAGCAACACCGCCTGCATCGCTCTTGTGGATGATGTCTTTGGACACGATCTTCAGGACGACGGGAAAGCCGATTTTCTCAGTAGCTTGAACCACTTCATCGAGATTCCCAGCCACGATCGATTGAGGCATACTCAATCCCAGCTCCGCAGCTACGACCGATGCCTCCTGTGCCAACAAGAAACCACGCTGCTCACTCCCGGCAGTTCTCAGAACAGAGGCAATTCGGTCAATGGGGAGCGCCACAGATGGAACATCTTCCTGTTCCCGCCGATGATTGCGCCACGATCGATACAGCACCCCAAGGCACGAAACCGCCTCATAAACATTGGCAAACACAGGGATTCCTTCTCTCCGCAGCTCGCGCACCAGGGCTTCAATCTTGGCTCCGCCAAATAACGTGAACACAATTGGTTTTCGCTCACGGAACCGTTCGTAGGTCTCCCGAAGCAGACTCCCGAATTGATCGGTGTCGAACAAGGCCGTTTCACAATACAGTGCGAGGACCGAGTGAACTCGGTCCTCTTCCAAAGCAGCGTCCAGCGCCTGTTGATAGTCACCAGCCGTAGCTTGCCCAGTCAGGTCAACGGGATTCTTCGACGAGCCGAAATCGGGCATGACAGACGAAAACGCCTCTCGAAGACGCTTCTGATCGTCAAACAGTGCAATGTCGTATTTCTCGCAAGCATCCGTCGCCATCACGCCAATGCCGCCGCCGTTGGTGACGATAACTGCGTCCTTGCCGGTTGGAGCAGGCGCCGTCGCTAGATATTGGACCCAATTAAAGGCGTCTTGCACACTTTCCGCACGTAGCGCTCCGCATTGCTTCATGACCGCGTCAAACACCTCGTCAGCGCCGGCAAGTGACCCCGTGTGGGAAGCGGCCGCCATCGCACCACGCTTCGATCGTCCCGACTTGATGACCACCACATGTTTGCGACGAGTGACCCAGCGGAGCGTTCGTCCCAATCGGCCGCCGTTCTTCACACCTTCGATATACAGCAGGATGACTCGCGTCCGTTCGTCTCGGCCCAGGTATTCGAGCAGATCAGCCTCATCGATATCCGATTTGTTACCCACAGATACGACAGCAGATAGCCCTAGCGATTCCGCAGCCGTTTTGCCGATCATGGCAATCCCCAGTGCGCCGCTCTGTGTTACGATGGCCACGTGACCAGGGAGAATCCCGCTCGGACCGAAGGTGGCATTCATGGCACATGCATCCGAGAACACACCAAACACATTGGGGCCCAGAACACGCATACCATGTTCGCGCGCGTAATCGGCGATGCGCTTCTCTTCATCGATGTTGCCCACTTCGGAGAATCCCGAGCTAATGATCACCAAATGCTTAACGCCCTTCTCAGCACACTCCACCACTGCATCGAACACGTAGCGGGCCGGGATGGCCATTACAGCGACATCGATATCGTCTTCGATCTCGCCCAACTTCCGGAAGACGACACATCCCAGAATCTCTCCCCCGTGAGGGTTAATCGGATAGACCGTTCCTTGATATCCACCTTGCAGCAGATTCTCGACAACGCGATACCCGACTTTTGCTTGGTTGGCTGAGGCTCCAAAGACAGCGATGGTCCGAGGCTGAAATAGGCTTCTCATTTCAGCGGCCCTATCTCCGCGCTCTTTAGAACAACATTCGCAGTTCATAGACACCGGCACCTCGTTTCTTCTCAATCGAAAATCCCGCCGCCTCAAAGAGGTGCATCATGGTCTGGTTCTCCACCAGCACCTCAGCGCGGAATCCAAGCAAACCTTCTCGCTTTGCCAACAATGTGACATAGGCCAGGAGCTCAGTCCCTATTCCCTGTTTCTGGAAATCGTCCCGAACAACCAAAGCAACTTCAGCTGCATGCGAGTCTGGTTCAATCCCGTATTGAGCCACCCCAACAACCGTCTGGATGTCATCTGTCTCTTCGATCGCCAGAATTACAATCTCCGACGAGTAGTCGATAATTACGAATTCCTGCAACCGTTCGTGCGGCATATCCTTTCTAGCAGAGATAAACCGTTGGTAGACCGAACGATCGGACAGGGAATAGAAGAAATCCTTGAGCAGAGGCTCATCGGAGATTCGAACCGGTCGAAGCATGACTTCCAAACCAGATTTGGTTGTACGATAGGTTTCCAACTGCTCCGGATACTCCCCCCGACTGCCTGGCACAAACGCCTGATCGGCATAGACTAGATGCCTGACCTTTGCTTCGCGCAAAAGCCAAGGTCGAAAAGTCGGATGAGCAATTCGGATTAATTCCATCGCTCGTTCGCGCAGGTTTTTCCCGTGCAGGTACGCAATCCCATACTCAGTCACAACATAGTGGACATCGCTCCGTGTCAGCGTGACGCCGGCGCCCTCGCCTAGATGTGGAACAATGCGAGATACCGTGCCGTCTCGAGCCGTTGAAGGAATGACAAGCACTGACTTCCCAGCCGGAGCCAGAACCGCTCCGCGCATGAAATCGGGTTGTCCTCCCACACCGCTATAGATGGCACCATTGAGAGACTCAGCCGTCGCCTGCCCCGTCAAATCAATCTCAAGAGCAGAATTGATGGCCGTCATCTTCTCAATCCGGCTGATGACTGAAGGGCTGTTGGTGTAATCGACAGCACGGAAGGAAACTGTCGGATTGTCGTTGAGGTATTCGTATGTTCCGCGTGATCCCATGCAGAATGCGGCCACTGTCTTGTTTCGATCGATCGTCTTTCGCGTATTGTCGACCACGCCGGCTCGCATCAGGTCCACAATTCCATCGCTCAGAAGTTCGGTGTGAACCCCTAAGTGTTTTTTGCCGGCCAGCCGGGCCAGAATGGCATCAGGGATGCGACCGTACCCCACCTGAATCGTGGCGCCGTCCTCAACCAAAGAGGCAACGTATTCGCCGATGCGATTTGCAACTTCATCCGGCGGATTCGATGAGAGCTCCAACAACGGCTCATGGAAGGGAATCACATAGTCGATGTCAGACATATGTAGGAAGCTATCGCCATGTGTTCTCGGCATGGCCGGGTTGATTTGACTGATCACCGTTCGAGCACGATCCACTGCCGTACGGACGATGTCAACGCTGATTCCGAGACTGACGTATCCGTGTTCGTCCGGCATTGAGGTTTGGATAAGGGCTACGTCAATGGGGATCACTCCACGGTTGAGAAGATCGGGAACCTGGGAAAGGAAGATCGACGTGTAATCGGCAGCTCCCTCATTGACCGAATCCCGTGTCGGCCCACTAACGAAGAACGAGTGCAGTCGGAAGTTACGTCGAACGTCGTCTTGAAGATAGGGATTGACTCCCAACGTCCAGATATGCAACACCTCGGCATCGAAAAACGCCTTGGGATGTGCTCGGGTATAGGCAACGAGCTGATCGACTAAGTACTGCGGGTAACCGCAGCCCGTTCCGATGAAAATCCGGTCGCCACGATGGATGGAGGAAAAAACCTGATCAGAAGGTGCAAATTTCCCGGGGTAAATCGCTTCAAGTCGGCTCAGATCTGTTGTCGGCTGGCTGGCCGAATCCCCCCCGGGCATCTCCCCCCTGAAGCTAAAAATAGTATATGATCGTGCTTTCTTAGCTCTAACCGTTCGAACACAGGGTCCGAAAGCGCCCCATTCTCACCAAAGCGAGTGTTGCTTTCAAGCCTGCGTGATGAAGGGATCGCGGCGGAAGAGGCGGGACCTGAGGCCGTTCGCCAAGCCTCACTCTCGCCCTGCTAGCGGACACTGACACTTCCGCCGCATTCCACAAGGAGGTGACACGGTCGCATTCCCTTCGCTGCGCACCACCCGGAGCTTTGCCAACGAACGTAATGCTGATTACCGTCATCCCATCGACGCTCATCAGGAGGCAAGAATCCAGGCCCCTTGTCCGGTACTGACGCGCCATTGCACACACTTGCAATGTACTCTTGTCCGCTACGTAGTGCGTTAACACTGCTGGGGGCCCGCTGTATCAGGTAAGATAGAATCATCGATTACGATCCTTAGGAGGACGGGGAATGAGAGCCATACAAGTCATACTTGCCATCGCGGTGCTATCGTGCGGAGCGGCCTATGCTGACTCAATGGAAGGCCAAGGGACGGCTTCCGGGAACGTAGTTCTCTGGTTCTCTGGGACAAGCGCCACTGCCACGTTCGAAGGCACATTTGCGCTCACCGGGCAGCTCCTACTCGCTGATGCAGTCATTCCGTTCTCAGCCTCAGGTTGGACTCGCGGTTCAGGGGGCGGAGACACCGCCACGATGGATATTGAGGCTTGGGCCACGTTCGCTGCCACTGGATTGACGGAAGCTGGAGAGCAAATCGTCGTTCAAGGGGGGCTAACGTTGTCAGGCCTGTCCGCTGACGCTTCCGGCTCATCGGGAGAAGGAACTGGCGCCTTCTTTGCCACAATCTTCATTGGCGCCCAGCAGTACCATGTCCAGGGTGACGCTGCAGGTTCTGCAGCCGGAGCGTTCGTCATTCCTAAAGACCCGCTCTCGATGGAGATGACCGGCGATGGAATCTTTGATCTTTCCGGCGAGATGACTCTCGTTTCACCAATGCCTCAGGTAGAGGATTCCCCCTCTGCCGACAACCCGGACAGCGAACGCCCAGAGGACTCTTCAGTGGCCGAGCTTCTCCCGTGGGATACGGATACTTGGCCGGAGGAACTCCTTGCCGAGTTGCTGGACATCCTGACAGCAATCGTCGAAATCCAGATCCCGGATGAAGACGGTTCTGCGAACGAATAAACAGGGCATCCCCACACGACGAGCCCACATGACAATGTCTCTTGATGTCGCAATGGCCTCGATCCCCGTATAATCGACGGGTTATGGACACATCCATCGAGCAACAGCTGCTACATCGTGAGAACCCTCTTGGCCAGGGCCAGAGCGTAGTTTTCCCTGACTATGAGGGCTATTGCATCGCCAACGTTCCATCACTCATTGGCTCCATCTTGGGAATGAATGACAATTCCTCGGCCATCAGCAAGCTTGGAAAGCCATTCGAAAACTACGAACGCGTTGTATTTCTCGTTCTGGACGGCTTCGGATACAGGAAAGCACAAACCTTGTTCCAGGAGTTCCCCGATTCCGCACTCAAGGAGCTGGGGGAGTCAGGATGCCAGGTAGCGCTAACATCGGTGTATCCCTCCACCACGGTGGCCGCGCTCACCTCACTGAGCACGGGATTGACACCATTGGAGCATGGGATGATTGGCTATCGTCTCTATCTACGGGAAACAGCCAGCATCACGAACATGATTCGCTTCACCACAATGGGCAACTCGCAGGCTGATAGCGCGTTTGATATCGGACTCGATCGTGAGACGCTCATTCCTTTGCCAACAGTGCACCAGCAACTGGATAACTATGGGATTGCCGCTCATGCAGTACTCCCTGGCTACATCGCCAACAGCGGCCTATCGACGGCACTGTATCGAGGCTGCAAGAACATGCACTCGGCAGCCAGCCTGCCCCATATGCTGGTGAAGACCCGCGAAATCCTTCAGGAGAGCAAGGGCAAGACGTTCATCTCGTTGTACTGGCCTGGCATGGACTCAATCGGACATGGTCTGGGCCCTGATTCCGAGTCGTACCGCGCCGAATTCTGCGCCGTGGATGACGCCATTCGCCGAGGACTTGTCGGTCAGCTTGAAGATACGTTGCTAATCGTTACATCCGATCATGGTTTTGTGCCTATGAGACCTGAAGACTATCTGTTGCCCGATGGCGAATTCGATGCCGTTCGCACATTGCTCATGCCCCCCGTAGGAGAACCCCGCGCCTCGTATCTATATGCACGTCAAGGCGGCATCAACACAATTCAGAGAGCGTTCGAGGTACCGCGTGAAGACGGTTTGATCTGCATTGAATCGCGCAAATTGGTCGAATCCGGGCTCTTGGGGATCAACACGCCACATCCCGAAATCGCCAATCGGATCGGAGATCTGGCCTTGCTCTCAACAGGATCGGCCGGAGTATTCCAGGATTATCCAGACGCCGCGTTACTTCGCGGCATGCATGGTGGATTGACAGAAGATGAGATGCTCGTCCCCTTGATCATCGCGCCCCTGTAGAGCACCTGGATCTTGGAAAGGAGAAATATGGTTCTTGTCGGCAACAGCAATAACGTCACCCCACGCGTCTATCATGACGGAGAGAAGGTGCGTCATGTGGAGAAGCGCGTGCTCGTGGGCCCAGGTGATAACGCCCCCAACTTCTCGATGCGCAAGTTTACCGTCGGGACAGGCGGGTGCAGCCCCTACCACACCCATCCCTGGGAGCATGAAGTCTATGTCTTGGCCGGGCAAGGTGAAGTACGGTTTGCTGGCGGAAGCCAGGCCGTCACACCGGGCGACTTCGTGTTCGTTCCGTCCAACGATGAGCACCAGTTCGTCAATACCGGAGACGAATTGTTTGAGTTTCTGTGCATGGTGCCCCTTGACGGCGAAAACGGATAGATGAGTAGGCGCGCCCTAGTCTGCCTGAGCGGCGGCGTCGATAGCGCCGTAGCTGCTCTGCTTCTCAAGGAGCAAGGCTACGACGTCTCGGCAATCACGTTCTGGTTCTGGTCGTTTCCCAACGCACCGGACTATGTAGGGGTGACCAAGTGCTGCGCTTTGGACACGGCTGCACTGGCTGCTCGTGAGCTGGACGTTCCTCACCAAGAGATCGACGCCAGCCAGGAGTTCTACGACAAGGTTCTCGCTGACTACGTGGAGCGATATCGCCGAGGTGAAACACCTAATCCATGCGGCCGCTGCAACCGGCACCTTCGCTTTGGTTATGCCCTGGAATATGCTGCCAAAAACGACTTCGATCTCGTCGTCACCGGACATCACGTACGCAAGATCTGCAACCCGGACGGAACCTATGGCCTGGCACGCGGGGTCGATGCGAACAAGGATCAAACCTACTTCCTCTATGGGCTGCAACAGGAGGATCTGGCACGTTTGGAGTTTCCAGTAGGTGGACTGACCAAGGACGAAGTATTCGCCACCGCACGAAAAGCCAACCTCAGCGCAGCCGAACTCCCTGAATCGCAAGATCTTTGCTTCGCCGTAGCCGGGGAGACATCATTCCTCTTCCCGCTCGATGCGTTTTCCCCCGGCCCCATTCTCAACCAAGACGGTACTCAACTTGGAACCCACAACGGGTTGCCCCGCTATACGATCGGCCAGCGACGAGGTTTGGGAATTGCCGCTGATCGACCGATGTTTGTGG
>JAGLYB010000007.1 GCA_023132545.1 Candidatus Bipolaricaulota bacterium | reverse complement strand
GAGGATGACGGCCAGGCAATCGCCCGACGGCTTTTTGACCTCCGCAATGTCGAAATCAGCAGCAGCGCGCAAATCGTCCAGCAATCCCGACTTCAGCGCGTTCAATTCCGCTTCATTATGAAGGGAAGATGCGTGTGTCAATACCTCGATCTTGTTCATTGGTCCATACTACCCGTCGGATAAGGGGACGCATGTCCTAATGTTGGCGTGGTTTTTGGACACCCATCACTTCTCGTTCGGCGGCGGTCACGGTTACATGAGGGCGGCTCTCCAGTTGTTTGGGAGCAGATGACGTTCGAGAACGGAGATCTGTTGCTGTTAACTCGGGAGTTGTCGACAATGTATCATTCGGTTCAGGGAGGGTTTATGGAATTCTTGGCGGTTGAGTTTCAGGGAAATCCGGTTTGGCGATGGCTGGTCGCGGCAGGCATGTTGTTCTTTGTGGGTTTTGTCTTGCGCGTTGTCCTATGGCGACTTGTTCGCAAACTGCGCGTTGTGGCCGAAACGACTCCCGGTCGATTCGACGATCTGATCGTCGAGTTGCTGGACAAGACGAAGTTCCTCTTCATCTTCATTGTCTCGTTGTATGCCGGTGCTCTCATTCTTACCTTGCCAGAGCTGGCTGAAAGCTTTCTCCGCGGAATCTTCATCGTGGCGCTGTTGATCCAAGTTGGATACTGGGGAAACGAATGCGTGGCTTTTTGGATTCGGCGAAGTGTCAGTCGGCGGATGACAGAAGATGCCGCCGCTGCTACGACACTGGCAGCCTTGGGCTTCGTGGCCAAGATGGCCATCTGGACGGTTGTCGTTCTCTTGGCCTTAGATTACTACACCGACATCACCGCACTGATCGCCGGATTGGGAATTGGCGGCATTGCCATTGCCTTAGCCGTTCAGAATATCCTGTCTGATTTGTTCGCCTCGATTTCTATCATCATCGACAAACCGTTTGTCATTGGCGATTTCATCATCGTTGGGGAACAGATGGGTACTGTGGAGAAGATTGGGTTGAAGACCACGCGTATTCGCAGTCTGACGGGTGAACAGATCATTTTCTCTAACAGCGATCTGCTCTCCAGCCGAGTGCGCAACTACAAGCGTATGTACGAACGGCGCATTGCCTTCTCGATTGGAGTGACCTATCAAACGCCACTCGATAAGCTTGAAGAGATCTCGGTTCTGATCAAGGAGATTGTATCTGGGCAACCGGACGTGCGATTCGACCGCTGCCACTTCAAGTCGCTTGGGGATTTCGCCCTTGTCTTCGAAACCGTCTATTACGTGTTGGTTCCTGACTATGCCGTCTACATGAACGTACAGCAGGCAATCAATCTGGCTGTCATGCGGGAATTTGCTGCGCGTGACATCGAATTCGCCTACCCGACGCAGACCCTGTTCGTGCAGCGCGAATCCTTAGAAGACGAATAGGCCCTATTCTTCTTCTGGTTTTCTAAAAGATGAGTAGGCCCTATTCCGCCTCCGAGTTTTTAGAAAGCGAATAGACCCTACTCGTCCTCTGGTTTTCTAAAAGATAAGTAGGCCCTACTCTTCCTCTGCTCTATCTAAAAGATGAGTAGGCCCTATTCCACCTTTGATTTTCTAGAAGATGAGTAGGCTGACGACCAGTGTCACCAGTAACGCGGCCGCTGTCGGAATGGCCAATCGTTGGACGAACGCGCCTAACGATGTCTTGAAGTATTCCAAGGACACAGAGATGCAGGGATGAATGGGCGTCAGAATATAGCCAAGGTAGATGGCGAAGTAGGTAGCGGCGAATGCAGGCGCTGACATGGCTCCATACGTTGTGACGTAGATGGGCACAACAATCGACATCGGGGCCTGGATACGTCCAGTGATCAATCCGAGCAGGGCACCGATGACGATGCACAGCACGACCGGTGGCAACGCCATGGCACCGATTCGCTCTGGAAGACCTGAAGTTGCAAACACGTTCAAGAATGCGAACATGGCCACGATGATGAACATATACTTCCATGGCCGTGCCTTTCGAATGATGCGTCCAAACTGAGGAAGTCGGATCTTCCCGATGATCATGCCCATGACAAGGCTCACAAGAACACCAACAACGGTCCCGATCTCGGTATAGGGAAGCGTTGCCATGCGCTTTAGCGTGAGGTCGAGGATCGGTGCGATCAGAATGATAAGCAACGGAACCAGCAGCCCAATCAGTGAGAACGCGCCCGTTTGTGTGAGCGTGCCGCTTACGCGGCGGAGCAGGAACAGGTACCCTAATCCGAGGGTTAGTAAGAATGCGGGGATTAAGTACGGAATGGCGCTATACACTTCCAGATCGGCGATTTTGGCCGAGGCAATCAAGGCTGGACCGAGGGGATAAACGAGCAACAGGGCGTGTCGAAACCAGACATTGGCTGCTGCCTTGATATCTGCTGCAGCATGGCCGGCGCCACGCTCGATGAGCGGTGCTGATAGGAGTGCGCCACCAGGCATTGGGAGCATTCCCAGCAGGCCGGGTCCCAAGGCAAGAAACGGCCGGATGCCAATACGAAGATTGGCGACCAAGCGATCGATTTCACCGGACGCCTCCATCACGCCGCCGATCAAGGGGATGATCCCTACCACCAAGGCCAGCAACAAAACGGAGGGATCGGAGATCGTTCCCCAAAGTGCGTTTCCAAACGATGCGAATGAATGGGTGAAGATGGCAAGAACGATTGCCGCAATCCCCATCCCCAATGCCAGGTCGCGCCGTGAGACAACCAACAACAGCACTATGGCCAACGAAAATCCCACCCACAGCAGCATGCTCAATACCCCCAGTATCCGGCCGAAGCATATCCGATTCCCGCAAGTCGTTCTACGCACGGGGTTCGGGTATTGTGAAGGGTCATTCTGTGAGGTGAGGTGTATGTCTGAAATCGAATCTACGGTTCTGTCGAGTCTGCGGGATGCCAGGCTGCCATGTGCATTTGCCTTCCGTATTGCCGATGAGAACGGCTGGACACCAGCCCAGGTTGGTGCGGAAGCCGACCGGCTCGACGTGCGAATCTCACGCTGCCAGCTGGGTCTGTTCGGGTATGACAGTTTTCGTCAGAAGGGGTTTGTTCAACGGTTCGCCGCCGTCCCAGGCGACGTAACAGTGTCTCTTCGTGCTGTGGAGGTCGATGAAGGAATCGCCTGCGCTGCGCTGTGGCGAATCGCCGAAGAACATGGGCTACCGCGTGTAGCGATCGCCTGTGCAGCCGAAACGATCGGGCTTCGCATTACCCCGTGTCAGCTCGGCTGCTTCTAGGATACACACTGCTTACCGCAAAGGTCGCAGAGAAACCAAGAGCAATCAGGATCACTTGGTGGTCAACAGGGGGTTCATCTCTTTCTGTGTGCCTACAGTTCCTAGGTAATCTCTCCTTGTGAGGGGAAGTGACGCCAGCGCAAGAAGATCAATATCTTTAGCTTTGGGTGTTTTCTCTCCGCGATCTCTGCGGTGAAGATTTCTTAGGGCACAGGCGTGAGGGGCGGCTTTCCGTCGAGTACTGCCAGCACGTTGCCTATGGCGATGCCGGCCATGGCCCTGCGTGTCTCTTCTGTAGCACTGCCCAAGTGAGGCGCCAGCACAACGTGCTCTCGTAGTTCGAGTAATCCCGGAGGCACGGCGGGTTCCTGCTCGAATACGTCCAGTCCCGCTCCTGCGATTGCGCGCTCTTCGAGCGCGTTGACGAGCGCTGCCTCATCAATGATAGCTCCACGAGCGACGTTCACCAAGATGGCCGTAGGCTTCATCCACGCGAAGGCAGCGGCATTGAACATATGTTTGGTGTCCGAGGTTAATGGGACGTGGACACATACGAAATCGCTTTGCTTGAGGAGTTCTTCGAACGGGACCTGAACTGCCCCCAACTCGGTTTCAAGATCCGGCTTGGGAGATCGCGAATAATAGAGCACGGACATGCCGAAGCCATGATGGCCTCGACGAGCAACAGCGGCGCCAATGCGTCCCAACCCCACGATTCCCAGTGTCTTCCCATGCACATCGATTCCGATGAGAGGTTGTTGAAGGCCCCAAGACGGGAATTCCGCGTTGCGAACGGCAACGTCGGCTTCTGCGATTCTGCGAGCGGCGGCGAGAAGCAGGGCAAAGGTGTGATCGGCAGTTGATTCGGTCAGTACATCAGGCGTGTTGGTAACGAGAATGCCTCTTTCTTCTGCGGCAGCGAGATCGATGTTTTCGTAACCTACGGCGACGTTGGCCACAATCTCCAGGCGCGGAGCATGACTCAGGGCCTCTGATTCGATGCGATCCGTCAATAGGCAGATGAGGGCGTCAGCATCTGCAAGAATTGGAGCCAGCGATTCGTTCCCAGCACGCTTGGAGAGACGAACCTCGTGTCCCGCTGCTTTCAGCCGTTCGATATGTTCCGGAAACAAATCGGCTGTGCAGGCAATGATTCCCATACTGCTCCTAGGGTAGCGATCAAGGCTTCGGAATGGCGTTTCGAGCCAGCTCGTCGGCTCGTTCGTTCTCTGGGTGACCAGCGTGTCCTTCTACCCAATGAAACGTGACACGGTGCGTCTTCGCCAACGCGTCCAGATCTCGCCACAAGTCCTCGTTTTTTACCGGCAACAATCTTTTCCCGGAACGTCGTTTCCAACCGTTTTCCTTCCACTTCGTGATCCATTCGCTGATGCCCTGTTTGACGTATTTGGAGTCCGTGTAAAGCGCGACTTCACTGGAACCCTTCAGCTCGCGCAATGCAGAAATGGCGGCCATCAATTCCATTCGATTGTTGGTTGTGGCTGGATCTCCGCCCGAGATTTCCTTACGAAGCGATCCGCTGGTGAGAATGGCTCCCCAACCTCCCGGCCCCGGATTCCCGCTGCAAGCGCCGTCAGTGTAAATGGTTATGGTAGTCACGATGGGAAAGGTATATCGCATTTCTGAGTGGATGTCACCTACGAGTTCTCTTGGTCCACAGCAGGTTGAGAGAGTTCGGAACCAGGTTTGATGCGGCAGGTAAATCTGCCTAAGCTCATTAAGAGTCCGTTTTCGAACTGCGGATCTGAATTCCGGAACAGACGGGTCTAATCCAACGCGCGGTTGCTGTGGCAGGCTTTCCCAGGCGATGACTCTGGGCTTCTTTGATCGGAGCCGATTGCTTCGGCTTCTGGCGCGGATTACCATCTGGATATCTCATTTCGGCGAGGTAGGTGCATGAGTGAACCACAACTGCGGCTGATTACTGGCGATCCCTACCTTTGCGATCATGCGTTGGCCTTACGCGAAGCGGCATTAGTGGCCATAGATCCGGGTATCGAACGACACGGACTGTTTGCCGATGAACTCGATATCCCTTCATTGGATATCGAGCTTCGATCCTGTTCCTTGTTTGCACTCGGACGTCATTTTGTCATTCGCAAGATCGAGAAGAACCGATCCGCCAAGGCTCTGGCTGCCGTTCTGGATAAATCGATTCCCGAAGGCACCTATGTTACGCTGTTGGCGGGCCCCCTGAAGGCGACGAATGCCGTGCTCAAGATGGCAAAAGCCAAAGATAATATCGTCATTGCTCTGCCGACGCCCAAGGGCACGGCCCTACAGCGGACGGCACGGGGCATTCTGGAGGAATCCGGCCTAGCTCTTCCCAATACCGTGGCTAGAACAATGTTGACCGAGTGCGGAGACGACCTGCTATCGCTGCACAATGAACTTGGCAAGTTGCGATCACTGGCTGGGCATGATCCGATTCCAGAGGACGCAGCGCGCGAGCTGTGCTTCAACCACACCGAAGCGACGGTGTATCCGTTCTATGATCGATTGGGTGAGGGGAAATTGCCGGCCGCTCTTGGCGAATTGAACGGACTGCGAGAGGATTCAGGACGTATTGTGGGTGGGATCATTCGCCACTTCACGAAATTGGTGATGGTGCGCCTATTGCTTGACCAACGCCGACCCCAATCAGAAATCGCCTCGATGATTGGGATGCAAGATTGGCTGTGTAGACGATTGATCGGTCAAGCGAAACGGCGCTCATTCAAGCTCCTTGTGGCGGCGTTGCGAACCGGTGTTAAACTGGATCAGCGCATCAAGCAGGGGCGGATCGCCCCCGATGATGCGCTGATGCAATTGATCTTGGCGGCTACTGAAACTGCTACTGAGTCTGTTACTGCTCCTGGATAACCTTCACTGGGATGAAGGATGAGAATCTCGTTTTCTCCAGCAATAGGCGGCTGACAACCAGCGCGCAGAACAGGCTTCCCAACACTCCGATACCCAGCGTGACTGCGAAACCACGGACGGGTCCCGTTCCCAGCAACAACAAAACAAATGCCGTGATCAGCGTGGTGATGTTGGCGTCGAACAACGTTGACAGGGATTTCTCAAATCCCGAACGCACGGCTGCCAACGGTGACTTGCCTGTTCGACGCTCTTCTTTGATGCGCTCGAAGATAATTACGTTGGCATCTACGGTCATGCCGATCGTCAGGATGATACCTGCAAAACCTGGCAGTGTGAGCACGGCTCCGAATACGTTCAAGGCCGCAAACACGATCAGCATGTTGAGGATGAGGGCCAGATTGCCCACGAATCCAAGTATACGATAGAACGCGAACATGTAGATGAGAATGAGAACGAAGCCGATAGCAATTGTCATCATGCCTCGGCGAATCGAATCAGCACCCAACGTTGGGCCAACAGTCGTTTCTTCGGCGATGTTGATGCCAACAGGCAAGGCACCGGCACGCAGAGCAATGGCCAGAATCTTGACTTCTTCCTCATCGAAATCACCCGTAATCGTGGTCGTATCAACAATGTTGCGCCATCCTTGCGCAGCAGCCGTCTTGATGGATTCAGAAATTGCAGGGGCACTGTAGATGGTGCCGTCCAGAACGATGGCCAGCAATTCGTTGACATCCATACGGCCCATGATGGTCACGAAACGTTGCGCGCCCTCCTGGTTGAATTCCATCAGGATGTAATACCGCCCCGCTGTTTGCAGTGATGTCGACGTCCCTACCTTGGCGCTGGACAAGGCGGCGCCGGTAAGAAGAACTTCGCGATCTACGATATAGGGGATGCCTTCTCGATTACGAAGTACTTCCTGAGAACTGGAGAACGGGATCAACTCGTCGAGTTTGCTTTCACCCGCCTTGATTACGCGGCGGAATTCGAGCATGGCGGTTTGGCCAATGAGCCGACGTGCATCTTCGGGATCAGTTGTTCCCGGGAGATTGACCAGAATGCGGTCGCCACCGAACACGCGGATCTCTGGATTCGTAAGCCCGTATTGATTCACACGATTGCCCAAGATGGCCATGATCTGATCCAAAACGTCATTCTTGGTCTTCTCATCCATCTCAGCAATGCCTTCGGGTTCGAGGACCATGCGAACGCCCCCCTGGAGGTCAAGACCCAGCTGGACGACTTCATCCAATGGCCAGAAGGGGTATACAAAAAACAATGCGGCGACAGCTACTGCGATAACGATGCCGGCGCGAAGCCAATCGCTCCGTGTGAAGTGGTGGTGAGCCATGCGATCTCCCTTACTTGTCTCTCTTCTGAACGACGCTGCTCTTGGAGACCTTCAGCTTCGCGCCGTCCTCAAGAGTGATGACTACGACCTTATCGCCGATCGAATCAATTTCGCCGTGGATTCCCCCGGCTGTGATGACAGGGTCACCGCGTTTGAGTCCACCGATGAGTTCGGTCATCTTGGCCTGGCGTTTGCGCTGCGGCCGAATCAACATGAAGTAGAAGATGGCCCCGAAAACGGCGAACAGGATGAGCATTGAAGACACGCTGCTCCCGCCGAACAGGGAAGATACGCCATCTGTAGCCGTCCCTTCTCCACTCACTTCCTGGGCCAGACTTACGAGTCCGATCCCGAGAAGCATCGCGCACATCAAAAGTGCAATCCATTTTTTCATTTCATCACTCCTTGGCAGCGATCCGATGTCGATAGACACCCAACGAAAGGAAGAGCGCACCGACGCCCCCAAACGCTGCTGCGATCATGATCTCTTGATTTCCTGAGATTTGCCGATGCAAGACAACGGCTCTCTCCAATAGAAAGAAGAGATCGGCCCACAGTATACCGTAGAGAATCATCGAGATCGACATCCGAATCACTGATGAGAGTTTCGCGTTTCTGCCTACCATATCGTAAGCGAGGGTCGCGAGAGGAACGAGCGTCCATAGCCAAGCCAACATGTCTGGTTGATCCAGCAGAGCGATGATCACCAACACGAGCAAATGGCCGGGAAACAGGG
>JAGLYB010000069.1 GCA_023132545.1 Candidatus Bipolaricaulota bacterium | reverse complement strand
GTTTCTTTCTTCTTGCTTTCGTCCTCGGATGCTTCTTCTTCGACTGCTTCCGTCACCTCAGGCTCGTCTTCGGTCTCTTCGGTCTCAGGGGTTTCTTCGGCTGTTTCCTTTATCTTGGAGTTGTCTTCAGCCTCTTCGACGACCTCAGATACCTCTTCGACTGTATCTTCGGCCTCGGGTTCGACTTCAGCCTTCTCTTCGGCCTTGTCTGTGGCTGCCTTTGTTTCGGCGGGTTCTACAGCCTCTTCGACAGATTCGGTGGCAGGTTCGACGGTAGTGGTCTCTTCCTTTTCGGCCGTAGCGGCTTTTTCGGAGCCAGCTGCGTCTTCTTCGGCCTTGGCCTCAGCGGCTTTTGTTGCCACGGTTTCGAGCTCGTCTTGTCGGCCTTCGCGTCCTTCGAGGATGGCATCGGCAATGCGGGCGGTAATCAGCTTGGTCGCCTTGATGGCATCATCATTTCCGGGAATCAGGAAATCGATTGGGTCCGGATCGCAATTGGTATCTACAATAGCAATCACGGGCACTCCGGCAAGGTTGGCTTCATGTACAGCAATGGTTTCGGAATCCGGATCGATGACGTACATCAGGCTAGGCTTCTTGTCCATGCGTCGCAGTCCATCGAGGTTGCGTTGCAGCTTGGCCAGACGTCGACGCAAGCGGCTGGCTTCTTTGTTCGGCATGTGCTCGATTGTGCCATCTTCGATCATGGCTTCCATCTTCTTCATTCGGTCGATGCTCAGTTTGATGGTTGCGAAGTTGGTCAGCGTTCCGCCGAGCCACCGTTGATTAACATAATGTGCTCCACAGCGCTGTGCTTCTTCAGCGATGGTTGCCTGAACCTGTTTCTTGGTTCCGACGAAAACGACTTCTCCGCCATTGGCTACAGAATCTCGCACAGAGTAATAGGCTTTTCTAAAAAGATCGACCGTCTGTTCCAGGTCGATGATGTGAATCCCCTTGCGCTCTGTGAAGATGTAGCGCGCCATCTTAGGGTTCCACTTTCTTGTTCGATGCCCGAAATGTACTCCCGTTTCGAGCAGCTCTTTCATCGTAAGGACGTCCACATTACCCTCCCAAATTGTCATGAATTCATGATGCCGGAGTATAGCTAAAGCCCGATATTTCCGCAATCTTGTACATTGCGAAATACCGGATTCATGCTTACGTCGATTTCACTTGTTCGCCGACCATGCGACGGGTGATAATGATGCCATATTTGAGGCGGTGAAGCACGTGGACGCAACGCGAGTCGATCGCACTGATGTGCGAGAGCTTCCAAAGAATATCGAAGCGGAGCAAGTCGTGCTCGGTTCGGCCATTCTGGAACCGGACAGTACGATCCCCATTTTGGTGGAGAAGTTGTTCCCCGAGCACTTCTATGAACGTCGGCACCGCGTCATCTTCCGAACCATTCGCGAGTTATTCGATCAAGGCAAACCGGCTGACATCGTTCTTCTCGCCAATCGTCTGGAAGAAACCGACGACATGGAGCGAGCCGGCGGACGCATGTATCTCAATGAGTTGCTGGACCGCACTACAACCACTGCCAGCCTGGAGTACTATGCCGACATCGTCAAGCGTAAGGCCACCCTGCGCTCGCTCATTGAGTCGGGCGGGCGGATCTCTGAACTCGGGTTCGATGAGAGCAGCGAGACCGACGAGATCCTGGACAAGGCTGAACAGCTCATCTTCGACATCTCCAGCCGCGACACGGGGAGTTCGTATTATCTAATCAGCGATTTCCTCTACGAACATATCGATACGTTGGAAAAGCTGCATCGGGATCCCAGCCGTCATACGGTGACTGGATTTGCTACGGGGTTCCCCTATCTTGACGAGATGACTGCCGGGATGCAGCGGTCCGATCTGGTGATCATCGCCGGACGTCCGGGAACGGGAAAGACGAGCTTATTGCTGGCGATGGCCCGTCACATGGCCATCCGCGATAATGCAACGATTGGCATGTTCTCCCTCGAAATGAAGAAGGAGCATTTGTTGGAACGGCTGCTGTGCGGTGAGGGGAAGGTCAATCTGCACCACCTGCGCGGAGGATACGTCCCTGGCGAAAAATGGCGCGACTTGGCAGCAGCGGCCAGCAAGCTCCACAAGGCGAAGATCATTGTTGATGATTCGCCGGGCTCCTCGATCTTGGAGATCCGCGCCCGTGCGCGCCGGATGGCCGCTCAGCATGGCCTGGATGTCGTCATGGTTGACTACCTACAGCTGGTCGAGGGTGGCATTCGTGCCGATCGTCGCGAACAAGAGGTGGCCTACATCTCGCGTTCCCTTAAGAAGCTGGCACGTGAGTTGAATATCTGCGTGATTGCCGCTTCACAGCTGAACCGTTCTGTAGAAGGACGAACCGAGAAGCGGCCGCGTTTGGCCGACCTTCGTGAGTCGGGCGCCATTGAGCAGGACGCAGATATCGTCATGTTCATCTATCGCGAGGATTACCATCGTCAGCAAGAGGAAGGCGGGGCGGGAGCCCCCAGTGAAGCATCCTCTGAGACGGAGTTGATTATTGCCAAACAACGAAACGGGCCAATCGGGAACATTGACCTCATGTTTCACAAGGCCTATGCGAGTTACTACCCTGTTGTTGGGGAGTAAGGGTTCAAGCCTCTCAGAGAGGCTTGGTTTATTAGGGTCTAGCGGCGGCATATAATCGGCTGCATCCGCCAGAGAATCGAAGGGAGAAACAATGGCCTATCCAACGGAATATCGTTATACGAAGGATCATGAGTGGATTCACCTGCAAGGGAATCGGGCGCGTATCGGGATCACCGATCATGCGCAAGCCAAACTTGGGGACATCGTCTTTGTGGAGTTGCCCGCTGTCGGCACATCCGTGCAGAAGGGCGACAATGTGGCCACGGTTGAGTCTGTGAAAGCAGTCGGCGATGTCTTTGCTCCTGCAGCCGGAACTGTCGTGGGAATCAACGGTGAACTCGAATCAGCGCCGGAAACGATCAACTCTGCGCCGCATGAAGGCGGATGGATTTTGGAGCTGGAGATCAGCGATCCGGCAGACCTCGAAGACAGCCTCGATGCGGTGGGATACGAATCTTTCGCGGACGGGGAATAGCGAAGATGCGCTACATCCCTAACACATCGGCCGATCGGCGCGAGATGTTGGCGTCGATCGGTGTTTCATCGATCGAGGAGCTGTTTGCGGACATCCCGGACTTGGTCAAAAGCCGTTTTCAGCCTCTGAATCTTCCGGCACGTAGCGAGATGGAAGTGGCCTCCATCGTGAGCGAGATGGCGGATTGTAGCAAGTCAACGGACGCCGTCTGTCTGCTGGGTGGAGGCATCTACGATCATTACGTGCCCAGTATCGTCGGTCACCTGTTGTCGCGGTCCGAGTTCTTCACCGCCTATACGCCCTACCAGCCTGAGATCAGCCAGGGAACCCTGACCGCAATGTTCGAGTTCCAAACATTTGTTTGTGAATTGACGGGGATGGAGATCGCCAACGCTTCGATGTACGACGGGGCAACTGCGCTGGCCGAGGCCGTACTCATGGCCGAGCGCATTCGCAAGAAGGGCGCAGTTGCGGTCCCTCGCTCGTTGTTCTCGCATGTGCGACGCGTTCTCGATACCTATTGCTGGGCGACCGAGATCGAGATACACGAAATCGGGTATCTGCCGGATGGAACTGTTGATCTGAAGTCTTTGCCGCAGGAGCTTTCAGCTCTTGTCATCCAGACGCCCAATGCACTGGGTGTGATTGAGCCGTTGGCGGGGGTCAAGGACACAATCGGTGACGCGTTGCTTATCGTGTCGTGTCATCCCTTGTCATTAGGACTGCTGCAGCCTCCGGGAGTGTTTGATGCCGACATTGTGGTGGCTGAGGGACAACCGCTTGGACTTGCCATGGGGTATGGTGGCCCCCTGCTGGGATTGTTCGCCACTCGCAAGGAATACTTGCGGCAGATGCCGGGACGTGTGGCCGGGCGTACGGTTGATGTGGAGGGCAAGACTGGCTACGCAATGGCCGCGCAGACGCGCGAGCAGCATATTCGCCGCCAACGAGCCACATCCAATATCTGCACGAATGCTGCACTTTGCGCCTTGGCGTCAACCATCTATCTTGCCAGTGCCGGTTCTGCCGGCTTGCGTCAAGTTGCCGAGTTGAATTTGGAGAAGGCCCACTATCTGGCTGACGGCATTACTGCCATCGACGGCTATGAATTGACATTCAGCGGGGCATTCTTCAACGAGTTTGTTGTGAACGTTCCCGGTGATGCAATGGCAATCCACGATCGGCTGGTACAAGCAGGGTTTGCAGTGGAAGCGCCGGATACGCTGAGATCGCTTGGCCTTGAGAATGCGCTGAGATTTGCAGTGACTGAAAAACGAACAAAAGATGAACTTGATCGGCTGATCGAAGTGTTGGGAGAGAGCCGATGAGCACCATCTTCGACTATCGATGTAGTGAGAAAGTGGGCGGCCTGTTCCCTGAGTTAGATGTTCCCGCCCGGGGAGTGGAGCATCTTATCGATTCGCAGCATCTACGCACGCAGCCTCTCCGCCTTCCCGAACTGTCCGAGCCTCAAGTCGCCCGGCATTACACCGGGCTGTCCAAACTAAATTTTGGTGTAGATGATGGGTTCTACCCCTTGGGAAGCTGCACCATGAAATACAACCCAAAGCTCAACGAAGCCATGGCGAGCTTGTCCGGCTTCGCCAACCTCCATCCACGAAGTGATGTGACCCGGTCTCAGGGGGCGTTGCAACTACTGTTTGAGTTGACCGAGTTCCTGCGCGGCATTGCCGGTATGGCAGACGTTTCGCTGCAGCCGGTTGCCGGCGCTCACGGTGAGTTGACCGGCATGTTCTTGTTCAAGAAGTATTTCGAGTCTCGCGGCGAACCGAACCGCAAGCGGATCTTGCTTTCGGATACTGCACATGGGACAAATCCGGCATCAGCGGCATTGGCGGGATTCTCAGTCACTGAAGTCGCGTCTGACGAATTCGGCATGATTGACCTGAAAGCACTTGATGAGGCGCTCGATGAGACAGTTGCCGGTGTTATGCTCACCGTTCCCAACACGCTGGGCATCTTCGAAACGAATATTCTTGAAGTGACAGATAAAGTCCATGTTGCCGGCGGATTGTGCTATTTCGACGGGGCGAATCTGAACTCATATATGGGTAAGACCAGGCCTGGCGACATGGGTGCCGACGTGTTCCACTACAATCTCCACAAAACCATGTCGACGCCCCATGGTGGAGGAGGACCGGGATCCGGCCCCATTGCCGTGTCCGGGACTCTCATTGACTATCTGCCCCTTCCGCGAGTCTGTCAGAAGAACGGGCAGTATGAGCTGGATTGGGATTTGCCCAACTCGATTGGCAGTATTCATTCGTTCTACGGGAATTTCCTGGTGGCAGTGAAGGCATTTGCCTACATCCTTCAGTTGGGAGACGAGGGACTGCGTGCGGTCAGCGAAAACGCTGTCTTGAACGCCAACTATCTTCAGGAGCGGCTCAAGAAGACGTACCTATTGCCCTACGACGGACTGTGCAAGCACGAGTTTGTACTTTCCGGCCAGGGAATCGCTGATGGGATTACGACCTTGGATATCGCCAAGCGTCTTATTGATTACGGGGTGCATCCACCCACGATCTATTTCCCGCTAACGGTTCGAGAGGCGCTCATGATCGAACCCACGGAGACCGAGAGCAAGGAGACGCTCGACCGGTTCGCCGAAATCCTGGAAGCAGTTGCTGTCGAGGCGAGAGAGGATCCGCAGTTGCTTCATGATGCCCCGCTGAACGCGCCGGTTCGCCGATTGGATCAAACACAAGCAGCGAAGAACCCCGTGCTGACCTATCCGTTTGACGAGAAGCCGGCGTGAGTTGCTAGGTGCGGTCGAGGTGAACGATTGCCCGGAGGTCCTCTTCCAATTGGTTGGCTATGGTTTCGCAGCGATCCGCATCTTCAGCCTCGACCATGATTCGCAGCAGCGGCTGCGTGCCTGACGGTCGAAGAACAATACGTCCCAATGGGCCGAGGTTCTCTTCGGCCTGGTGAAGGATCTCAGGCGTGCGAGGGTCTTCTGCCAGTCGAGATGGATCATTGCACGCAATGTTTCGGGCACATTGCGGAAACAAAGGGATCTTGCGAGCCAACGTGGGCAAATCTACGCCTCGATGATGGGCGATCTCAAGAAGCATCACAGCCGTAAGAATTCCGTCTCCAGTCGGAGAATGGTCACGAAAAATAATGTGGCCGGACGCCTCGCCGCCGATCTGGATGCCTTCTTCAATCATGCGGTGGGATACGTAGCGGTCTCCCACATCTGTTCGATGAACGCTGATTCCACGATCCTTCAGCCAGAGTTCGAGCCCGCGGTTGCTGAGGATGGTGGCAACAATGACCGCCGGCGATAACAGGTTGCGTTCAGCCATGTAGGATGCCGCGATCCCCATCATACGATCCCCATCGATCACGAAGCCGTCAGGCCCCACCAGAAGAACGCGATCACCGTCCCCGTCGAACGCGATCCCAAGATCGGCTCCATATTCCACAGTGGCTTCTTGGAGCCGAGTGAGATGAGTGGCTCCGCAATCCACGTTGATTTGACTTCCATCCAGCGTCGAGTGAATGGGGATCACTGTGGCACCAAGATGTCGGAATACGTGTGGAGCGATGGGCGCGGTCGCGCCATAGGCGCAATCCAGCACCAGTGTCATGCCTGAGAAATCGACGTGCTCGACATCGATCGCGCCGCTGAGAAAGGCGGCATACCGGGTAGCGGCCGCTTCCAATATTGTTACACATCCGATGGTTTCGGCTGGTTCATGAGTCACTTGGAGGGCGGCCTCGATGCGAACCTCTTCTTCTTGAGACAGCTTCAATCCGTCCCGATCGAACAATTTGATGCCGTTGTCCTCGGGAGGATTGTGCGAGGCGGAAATGACGATGCCCAAATCAGCACGCTCATCCTTGATCAAGAAGGAAATGGCCGGAGTCGGAATGATGCCGGCGAGGCAGACATCCAACCCGGCGGACGCCAGCCCGGCTGACAATACGGCTTCGATCATTGGCCCACTGGTTCTCGTATCGCGTCCAATGATGACGTGGCCTCCCTCGGGAACCATGGCTGCGGCAATGGCTCGAGACAAGGACAAGACGAGTTCGGGAGTGAGTAAGCGGTTGGCTTGCCCGCGTATGCCATCGGTTCCGAAAAGGTTCGTCATGATCTTTAAGGAAGCCATCCACCCGAGATGGAGAACATGGGCAGAGGAAAGGCGAGTGGGTAGATGAATTCGCCGGAGAAGGCGAAGTAGATAGGACTTGCAGCAATGGGCAAGTAGGAGAGCCCCAACCCGGCGAGCGGATATGGGAACGGTTGCCTCGGCTCGAAGTAGTAGAAGCCTGCCGTGATTCTGAGAAAGGCGGCTGCGTTCTCCTGCAAGGGAATGTCTACATGGCCGGTGAATAGGGTCTTTCCGTCGGGGGTAATGAACAGGGCTCCTGAGAGAATGGTCGATGAGAGATCAAGTGACGCCTCGATCCCCAACCAAATCGGTGTTTCGCTCCATGACAATGCCAGGCAAAGCCCCACGGAGCGGAATCCCTCTGACCTTGCCGGGAGGCATCCGAGGCAGACACAGACGACGGCTAAGTTGAGATAGCGAACCAACTTGCGATTCATCGCATGCAGTCTATCGAATCAGGCGATGGATTGCCAATCACGGAGCGAGCTATCTGTCAAATCGGCGGATGGATTGCCAATCACGGAGCGAGCCATCGAACGATGTCGCCGATGACGGGTTCGAAGTCGGATGTGGGTGCGCCATAGGACACTCGGTCGCGAACCTCGGTGATGACGATCTGTCCCTTTACTCCGAGGATGTCGTAGTCGAGGATCTTGAGCGATTGAGGATCGACGATGACATTGGCGGCATCCAACACTTCGAAGAATTCCCCTTGAGCGACACCGGCTGACGCTCCGATATTGATGGCGATACGTCCATCAGGCAAGACCGAAGCGATTTGGCCTTCTCTAGTTTGAAACAGGAGTTCGCTGAATTGAGGGGAAGCTCGCTGTTCAGCCAGGATCGGAGAGACATCTTCAAGTGTGGCCAAGAGTCCTGCGACCAAATCATCCATCGCGAAATCGAAGGCACCGCCCACAACGGTTTCGTCGAATTCCCTTGTGCCAACCGTGATCTCGGTGACGGGCGGGATGGAGAGAGAAATGCCAGGGCGGATTTGGAAAGTAACCTCTGCAATATAGGCTGTTCCGTTCCAGAGCTTGGCTGAGTAGACGCCGGGGCTCATTTGGAATCCCGCTACATCGAGTTGATTCCAATTCCAGACGCTGCAATCATCGGTATCAATGTGTTGCCAACCCAACCATCTCACGAAGGAACCGATTCCCGTTGTGATCTCGAGGCTGAACCATTCGGGAGCGCCCGGATTGCGATACGCAATCGGAATGGGTTCGCCGACGTTGTACCAGGATCGAACGGTCTGCAGCCCCCCACCGCAGATATCAGGGGAATCCGAGTGAAGCAACGACAGGAATCCGGTCAAATCTACGGAGAATCCGGTGGTTCCCTCGGCATGACCCTCTGCAGGGACGAAGCCCATGATTTCCGTTGTATAAACATTGACAAGATGTGCCGATATGTGGACGTCCACTACGGCGCTGTTGACGGCAATAAACCCTAGCTGAAATGAAGAGTCGCGGACCTCAAGATCCGTGACTGAGCCGACGATGACGATATCTGCTCCCAGTAGTCTGCTTGCTGTGGCCACATCGGACGTGAGCGACGGATTCAATGCGCGATCCTGCATGATGGCTTCAAGCTCGGAGCGATCGAGAACGCGGACACCGATTCCCAGGAAACGTTCGATCAGCTTGTCGGAGACGCCTTCTCCGACGTGGAGAAAACCGGAGCCGGTCAAATCCTCAAATGGTGCGACAACGACCTTAAGCAATCCGATAGCCGCTTTGGCCTCAGCAGTGAGGGTAACGGTAAGAATGCGAGTCTCAATGTTGTTTTTCTCGTTCGCTTCATCGATTCGTCCGATCGGGGGATCCACTTCCACCAAAAGGGAATGAAGTCCTGCGTGAGCTATCCACTCGGTGGCGACGCGCTTCGAGTCGCCCGCAGCGATGCCTCCGACGATGGACTGAATGGCAATCTCGCGGTCATCAACGAAAAAGTGCACAAAAAACGGATTCTCTACGTCATCGGGCCCATGATTTGAAACGGTGACTTCGATGAACACGGACTGACCGGCTTGTGGGTGCGACGGCTCGAAGTTAATGCTAGATACAACTAGATCAGGTAACGCAGACACACCGATCGAAACGATCCCTAGCAGCAGGATAGTGGCAACGATCCGAGCTCGTTTTCCCATAGAACTCTCCTTTGAGGAATGCGCCTGAAATACACGAAGCCTCTGAAGAAGTTTCATCTTAAGTGTACTCTGATCCTCGGTGGATTCGAAACATCTTGGACATCGATCTCAAATCATCGAGGTTCGAATCCTACAGCTCGCCCCAATTGGATCCTGTGCTCACTTTGGTTGTAAGGGGCAAGCTCAATGGGTAGACGTTCTCCATCCCATCACGAATCATGGCGATGGAGGATTCCAGCAGTGACTCTGGGACTTCGAATACGAGTTCGTCGTGGATCTGCAATATCATCTTCAATGACGAGATCTCGTTCCGAATCTTCTCATCGATGTGGATCATGGCCAGCTTAATAAGATCGGCTGCGCTTCCTTGAATCGGCGTATTAACAGCATTACGGCGATCGAAATTGCGCTGCTGCATATTGCGTGATGTCAAATTGGGAAGCGGTCTGCGACGGCCTAACAAGGTTTCAGCATAGCCTTTCTGCGTAGCTGTCTCGACCATCTGATCGATGGTTTCTTTAGCTTTCGGGTAGGCTGCGAAAAACCGCTCGATATAAGCTTTGGCTTCCGACTGAGGGATCCGCAGTTCTCGACCCAGGCCAAAGGGGCTGATGCCATAGAGAATCCCGAAATTGATGCGCTTGGCTGCATCTCGGAGTTGGTCAGTGACTGCGCTTTCGGGCAATCCAAAAACATGGCTGGCTGTCAGCCGATGGAGATCGATTCCGGAGTCAAAGCCCTTAAGCAGGTTCTCATCCTCGGAGAAATGTGCCAACAACCGCAGCTCAATCTGAGAATAATCGGCGGCAATGAACACACAGCCGGGAGCGGCGATGAACGCGCCCCGAATTCTGTCTCCTGTCTCCGTCCTCGTAGGGATGTTCTGCAGATTGGGATCAGAAGACGACAGTCTGCCTGTTGCCGTCGATGCTTGATGGAACGATGAATGAATTCGGCCGGTAAGGGGATTGATTGTCTTGGGAAGCTGGTCGATGTAGGTTGTGAGCAGCTTCTTCAGTTCGCGGTGCTTCATCAGCTTGCCGGGTAGGGGATGAAGCTCGGCAAGCCTGGCAAGGACTTGCGCCGAGGTGGACGGACCTGTCTTGGTCTTGGAAAGGATCGGCAAACCGAGGCGGAAGAACAGAATCTCCGCGACTTGTTTTGGTGAATTCGGATTGAAGCTCTCCCCGGCAATGTCGAACAAGTCGGATTCCAGGATCTCCAGCTCTTTGCGAATCTCGTCACCCTGCACAGCGAGCACATCGGGATTCAACAGAATTCCGTTAGATTCCATGGTTGCCAGCACGGGAATCAGAGGCATCTCGACTGACTCAAACAAGGTCGTGAGGTGCTGAGCTTGCAATCGCTCCAGCAGTGGCTCACGCAATCGCTGGACGATTTCTGCATCTTCGGCTGCGTAATCCGTGGCTTCCTCCACAGGAACCTCTGCGAACAGCCCGTCTTTCCCGGCTACGTCGCTAAAGCTGCTGACTGAACATCCCAGGACTGTGCGGGCAATCCTTTCCAGGTTGTGCCGTCGTTCCTCGGGCTGGGTGAGATGCGAAG
>JAGLYB010000068.1 GCA_023132545.1 Candidatus Bipolaricaulota bacterium | reverse complement strand
GCTGTTCTCTCGAAGCGCTTGGCCCAGCCACGGAGGATCAGTCCCGCTCCTCGGGCAGAGCTGACAATGGGCACCAGGTTCACTGATGGGTCTTGGACAATCTTGGGGAGTCTCATCGGTAGTCCGGCTCCGAAGACAATTATCTTGATGCCTTCTCGCACAGCTGTCTGAAGAAGATCCTCGACATTCCTGAGTACGCCCATGAAATTGACGGCAAGAACCCCTTGAGTCATAGATCGAGCCTTGCGGATCTCGAGTTGCAGGGCCTCCCGGGAGATCCGTTCATACTCATGCTGGGACGCTTCGAAATCCCCCAGGCCGATGCTCGATATGGTGCCGATCCCCCCCTCTTCGGCCACTGCCGCAGCCAGGGATGCCAGCGATATCCTCACGCCCATCCCTCCCTGAACAATGGGAATGTTCGCAGTGAGATTTCCGATTTGAAGCTTGGGGATGTTCATCACGTTCTCCTCTTGTTGTCGCTCTTGTCGTCACTCATATCGTAGCGCTTGACAACCAGGCATGCATTTCCGCCCCCGAATCCAAATGACTGACTCATGGCTGCGCCGAGTTCGATCGACTCGGCATCGTGGGTGACAAAATCCAGTAAACAATTCGAATCATCGGGTTGCTCGTGGTTGATAGTTGGTGGAATGCGGCCGGTTGAGACACTCAGCACAGTGGCTGCGAACTCCACAGCTCCGGATGCGCCCATAAGATGACCGATCATCGACTTGATGGAACTGATCTTGAGCCGCTGTGCATGATCGCCGAAAACCTTCATGACAGCCGCACTCTCCGTCCTGTCATTGAGGATCGTAGAGGTTCCGTGGGCGTTGATATATCCGATGTCCGACGCGGCGATACCGGCGTCACGTAGCGCTTCCTCCATCACGCGGACCATTCCATCGCCCTGCGGCTCGGGAGCCGTAAGATGGAATGCATCAGCCGTGTTGCCATATCCGGCCAATTCGGCATAGATAGGTGCGTTCCGCTTGAGTGCATGATCCAGCCTTTCCAGGATGACGACACCGGCCCCTTCGCCCATAACGAAACCATCACGATCCTTGTCAAAAGGTCGGCTTGCTCGCTCCGGAGCGTCATTGCGGGTGGACATCGCCCGTGTTGCACAGAAGGAGGCAAATGGCAGTGGACTCACGCTGGCCTCGGCTCCGCCAGTCAACATGATGTCGGCATCTCCGCGCTCCAGGATGCGATAAGCGTCGCCAATGGCATTAGCTCCTGTCGAACAGGCAACAGAAGGGGCAGATAAGGGTCCCTTGAGCCCATGCGTGATCGACACGACGCAAGCGGCCGTGTTGACGAGCACTCTGGATACAACGAGCGGCCCGACAGATCTTGGACCTTTCTCCAACAGCGCAGCATGTGCAGCTTCCATCGTCTGCATTCCCCCGATGCCGGATCCGATGATGACGCCCGCTCGGCGGCCATCGAAAGGAAACGCATCCAGGCAGGCATCCTTCATGGCCAGATTCGCAGAGACCAGAGCAAAATGGGTAAAGCGGTCCGTCCGTCTCGCGAGCTTGCGATCAATCCATTCCTCGGCCTGGAAATCCCGAATCTCCCCGGCCATCTGAGAGCGGAATTCCGACGGATCAAACTGAGTAATGCGGGAGATGCCATTGTGCCCAGCAAGCAGCCCTTCCCAGAAGGAATCCTTCCCGATGCCGATCGGGGTGACCACCCCAATGCCAGTCACGACGACTCGATGTCGATCCATCACGAAGGGAACTGATGCTCCTGTTGTCATGACTGCAGCCTCCCTGCTTCGCGAGGAGAGTGTCAAACGCGACCAGGCAAGCACAATTATAACAAGAAGGTCGTGTTTTTGGTTACGTGCCGGATCGCTCTACTAGTGACTTCGGGGTCAGACTTCGGGGTCAGATCTTGATTCTTAGGGTTTATTGCTCTCGTCAACTCGTTTGGCAATCACGCTGATTGTCGAATAGCAGAGATCAAGGTGATCGCCGACTTCCTGCAGCTTGTAGAGATACTTTCGTACAGCAACATGAATACGCTCGTTGCGTGTTGCTTTGTCTGTGACGTTCGGGAACAGCTCTTCGAGTGATGGGCGCGTGACAAGGCGCTCCTCGCGACGGATCTCACGATTCTCCTCGATGTCCCTTAGCAAGGGTCTCATTGATTGGACAAAAGACTCTCCTCCCATGAGCACGCCCGCTGTTACATCCTTCCATACGTCGACGTCCCTTCCTTGTTTGACGAAATCCCGGTAGGCGCGAGTCGCCGTTTCGTAATTCGCCCCGAACTGCGACAGCAACCAATTCGTTTTCAGGAATTCGGGAGGCTTCACCTGTCCTGCTGTGGCACGATAGCTGCTCCATCTCCAATCGCGAGCACTGCGTACCATCTTGGCGCGAACGGGATTGAGCACGATGTAACGGGCCAACTCAAGTAGATAGCTCTCCTTCTCCACAACGATCGACTTGAAGCGGCCTTGGACAAGATGGCCGAACCGCGAATGTTGTCGATTGAACCACTGGGTGTAGACCCCGTTGAGATGCTGCATGCCACGCGAGAGATTGGGTTGCGACGTCTCGATGAGGAGATGGTAGTGGTTGGTCATCAAGCAGTAGGCATAGCATATCCACCCGTATCGCTCGATCGTGTTGCCAAGGGTCTCCAGAAAACGCATCCGATCGACATCGTCGATGAAGATCTCAGTACCCGCGTTCCCACGGGAAGTCACATGATACAACGCACCCTCGAATTCGATTCTCAGTGGACGAGCCATGAGACCAGTCTAGCACGAAAAACCCTAAGAATCAAGATCTGACCCCTTCGGGTGACCCCTTCGGTGAAGAGGGGGCGTTCTTGGCTGATGCACGCATCTCTATCTTCCCCGGCGCTGCTTTCTCTGTGTGAACTCCT
>JAGLYB010000067.1 GCA_023132545.1 Candidatus Bipolaricaulota bacterium | reverse complement strand
CGAGCGATTCAACAGGCCATTCGAGACGCCAAAAGGAGCCTTATTCAGGTAAACCTGGACGGCAATACGATACCTCATGAAATTATTGGCAAGTTCAAGGCTGGCAACGTGTTGCTGAAGCCTGCATATCCAGGGACCGGAATCATTGCCGGGACAACGGTGGGCGCCATCTGTCGCCTGGCGGGAATCAAGGACATATTGACCAAGTCTATCGGAACGACGAATCCATTGACCCTGTCAAAAGCTGCATTGAAAGGGCTAGAACAACTGCGTAGCCGCCAAGAAATCGAGCAGCTTCTCGGTGTGGGCGTGGCCACTCAGGAGGTAGAAGATGCGGCTTGAGGATCTGCACCCTACTAAAGGTGCCAAGCATCGAAAGAAACGTATCGGTCGAGGGTACGGATCGGGTTTGGGCGGTCATGAGTCCGGTCGAGGGAATGGAGGTCAGAACTCTCGTTCCGGAGGCGGAACCCGACCGGGGTATGAAGGTGGTCAGACGCCAATCTGGATGCGTTTCCCTAAGCGTGGATTCACGAATTACGCGCGAGTGGAATATGCGTGTGTCAACGTCGATACCTTGAATAACCTATTCGACGCCAACGAAGAGATTACGCCGGAACGTCTACGCGAAGGCGGATTGGTCAAGGGAAAAATCGAACTGGTCAAAATCCTCGGTCGAGGAGAATTGACCAAGCCGCTTGTGGTACGAGCTCATCGGTTTGCTGCCGAGGCTGCCCGCAAGATTGAAGAAGCTGGAGGAAAGGCCGAGGTGATTTAGGCATGTGGGAGAAATTCGCGAGTCTGTTCAAGGTTCCGGAACTACGCAAGCGAATCCTGTTCACCTTGGGTGCGATCATCGTCATTCGATTAGGAACGCACATTACTGTTCCTGGTGTAAGTATGAGCGGGATCAGTGCCTTCGAAGAAGGTGGACTTCTCGATTTCATGAATATGTTCAGCGGCGGTGCCCTGCAGCGATTTTCGCTATTCGCACTGGGCGTGACGCCATACATCAATGCTTCAATTATCTTCAGCCTGCTGACTTCAGTGATTCCCAAGCTCAAGGAGCTGCAACAACAGGGACGTGAGGGGCGACGAAAGATTACGTCTTATACACGTTATGCCACTGTTGCCCTGGCCATCGTCCAGGCCATGGCTTTCTCATCGATCATTCGCGGTGCGTTTCCAATTGATGCCACGATTTGGTTTTATGCAACGACGATCATGACACTGACAACGGGAACAATCTTCTTGATGTGGTTGGGAGAACGTATCACCGAGAACGGAATCGGAAACGGAATCAGCCTGATCATTATGATCAGCATCTTGTCCCGCTTCCCGTCCAGCCTGAATATATTGTGGACGGATATCACCACCGGCAACATACCGGCATATTGGGGATTGGTGTTCATTGTGCTGCTTGTTGCAGTAGTCGGTGGCATGACAATGGTACAGCAAGGGCAACGCAAGATTTCGATTCAATATGCCAAGCGAACGATGGGGCGTCGGATTTATGGAGGCCATTCTTCACACCTGCCTCTGCGGGTGAATCAATCGGGCGTTATCCCTGTCATCTTCGCCATGGCACTATTGACCTTTCCCATTACAATTTTCAGTGCATTGAACTGGACGACTGCGATGGCCTACTTTGCGCAGGGAAGCTTGCTGTACATCATCTGCTACGTCCTTTTGATCTTCTTCTTCACATATTTCTATAGCTCAATTGTGTTCGATCCCAATGATGTCGCCAAGAATATTCGCGAAGCCGGTGGGTTTGTCCCCGGTGTGCGGCCGGGCAAACCGACAGCGGAGTATATCACCGGTATCTTAGGACGTATGCTGCTGGTGGGAGCAGTATTCCTGTCTGCGGTGGCAGTATTGCCATACATCCTGTCATCAATCAGTGGATCTCAGACGATGTTCCTGATTGGAGGGACCTCACTGCTTATTGTCGTGGGTGTAGGTATCGATACGTTGATGCAGATCGAAACCCATTTGGTGATGCGGCACTACGAATCCCTGACCAAGTCGGGTGGCTTGCTGGGAAGGAGAGGCTAGTGGCTCTGACGCATGTGGTTCTCCTTGGCCCTCCCGGGGCAGGCAAGGGCACCCAAGCCAAGCAGATCATCGACAAGTTGGGTTTGGTTCATTTGTCCACCGGCGACATTCTGCGGGACGAAGTCTCCCGACAGACTGAGCTTGGCAAGACAGCGAAGGGATTTATGGATCGAGGTGACTTGGTTCCCGATCAGTTGATCATAGACATGATCCGCGGTCGCATCGAAGCAGCTACAGCGGGTTTCCTGCTAGACGGATTTCCGCGTACGGCGGCTCAGGCTGAGGCGTTGAGCGAGTTCGCCACCATCGACGTAGTGCTCAATATCGGTCTCGCACGCGAAGAAGTCGTTCGTCGCCTAACAGGTCGGCGCGTCTGCCGCGGCTGTGGAGAAATCTACAATCTAACGTTCAATCTGGCAGAGGGGGAAACCACCTGTGCTGATTGCGGTGGAGAGCTGTACCAACGCGATGACGACAAGGCGGAAGTCATCGAGAATCGATATGACGTTTACGAAAAATCGACGGCACCGTTGATTGATTTCTATAAGAAGCTTGGAGTTCTGCGTACGCTTGACGGGTCAGCTGGATCCGAGTGCGTGTTCTCGGAGATCATTGGCATTCTGACCGCATGATCGTGCTGAAAACCCCGGCCGAGATTTCCATCATGCAAGATAACGGACGCCTATTGGCTCGGATCCTCTCTGCCTTGTGTGAAGAAGTTCAGCCTGGTCGTAGCACGCTGTTCTTCGATGAAATGGCGGAATCGCTCATCCGGGAGGCTGGTGGAGTGCCTTCGTTCAAGGGGTACTCCGGCTATCCAGCTACGATCAACGCGTCAATTAACGAGGAAGTTGTACACGGGATTCCTTCCTCCGAGCGAAAGCTCGAAGAGGGAGACGTGTTTTCGATTGATATCGGGCTTGTGCGGGAAGGATTGCACGTTGATATGGCCACGACAGTCGCTGTCGGGCAAATCGACGACATCGCTCAGCGAATGATGGACGTTGGTGAGCGAAGCTTGTGGGAAGGAATTGAACAAGTTAAGATAGGAAACCGTTTGTCCGATATTTCGCACGCTATTGGAAGCTATGTCGAAATGGCAGGGTTCTATGTGGTCAAGGAGTATGTCGGACACGGAATCGGGAAAGATTTGCACGAAGATCCGCAGATTCCCAACTACGGACCGCCCGGTCATGGGGTACGATTGCGACCGGGAATGGCGCTGGCCATTGAACCGATGATCAAGATCGACTCAATGGCGACCCAGGTCCAAGCGGACCACTGGACCGTAGTGACGGGATCAGGCGGGTTGTCTGTGCATTTTGAGCATACGATTGTACTGACAGAAAATGGAGCAGTCGTTGTAACGCTAGGAGGTGACGAAAAAGCGTAGTGGCTACGAACGAGAAACAACGTGGAGGCAAGAAAGACGTGCTTCGAGTTCGGGGTGAGGTGATTGAATCTCTTCCCAATTCGACGTTTCGAGTGAAACTCGATAACGATCATGTCGTACTGTGTCATATCTCGGGGCGAATTCGGAAGCACTATATCCGGATTCTTACCGGAGATCGTGTGATCGTTGAATTCTCTCCGTACGATCTGACTAAAGGCAGGATTGTCTATCGTGAGTCCTAAACTACTGCGCTTGACATTATGAAAGTTCGAGCTTCTGTTAAGAAGATGTGCGCTAATTGCAAGGTCATCCGGCGTAATGGGCGAGTGCGCGTTATCTGTCGGAATCCAAAGCATAAGCAGCGGCAAGGGTAGGGGGAACATCAATGGCGCGAATAGCGGGTGTCAATCTGCCGAACAACAAGCGAATCGAGATCGCGTTGACGTACATCTACGGGATCGGTTCGACTCGGGCGGCCGAAGTCATCGAGAAAACAGGGATTTCTCCCGACGTGCGCGTGAAGGATCTCACAGAGAATGAGGTCAACAATCTGCGACGTGAAGTTGAGCAATTCATGGTCGAGGGTGATCTGCGACGAAGGATCCATTCGAGTATTCAACGCTTGAAGGACATCAATTCGTATCGCGGAAGTCGACACGCGAGGCGCCTACCGGCGCGCGGACAGCGGACTCGGGCCAACGCTCGGACGTGGAAAGGACCACGCCCTGCGAAGGCGGGTAAGAAGAGGTAGCAGCTATGGCAACAAAAAACATTAAGCTTGAGCGTGCCCAGGTTCACATCCACGCCTCGTTCAATAACACCATCATCACGATTACGGACATGAACGGGCATCCAGTGATGTGGAAAACGCCTGGTGTCGTCGGCTACAAAGGATCACGCAAAGGTACCCCTTATGCCGCGCAGATTGCTGCTGAGTCCCTGTCTCGGGAAATGAAAGATGTAGGAATTCGTTCAGTTGCCGTCTTTGTTAAGGGGACGGGATCGGGGCGACAGTCCGTCATTCAGACAATCAAGTCTTCTGGGATCCGCGTCGAAGAAGTGAAGAACGTAACACCGGTTTCCCACAGTAAGGGGAGACGATAATGGGACGAGATACTGGAGGAAAGTGCAAACAATGCCGCAGAGAGGGCGAGAAGCTCTTTCTGAAAGGGGATCGATGCTACTCGCGTAGTTGCGCGATGAGTTCGCGATCGCGCCCCCCCGGCGAAGGTCCGAAGAAGCGGCGTCCGCGAAGAAGTCAATATCTACTTCACCTGCGGGAGAAGCAAAAAGCACGACGCATCTACGGCGTTCGAGAGAAGCAATTCCGCAATTACATGGCTGAAGCCAAGCGCAGAAAAGGCGTTACGGGTGAAGCGCTGTTGATCTTACTTGAGCGGCGATTTGATAATCTCGTCTACAGAGCCGGGTTTGCTTCATCTCGCCAGCAAGCGCGCCAGATGGTTGTCCATGGACACCTTGAAGTGAATGGACGAGCCTCAAATGTGCCGTCCAGGCTGCTGAAAGACGGCGACGTCGTGTCCATCAAAGAAGGACGTCGTAGCCGAGTGAAAGTGATCATTGAAGCAAATCAGGGACGGGAAGTTCCTACATGGTTGGAGAAAAACGCCGATGCGATGAAGTTCCAACTTGTCTCGACGCCTAACGTTGAGCAGATTGGCCTATCCATCGCCACCAACCTGATCGTTGAGTTCTACTCCCGCTAGGAGGCGACATGGACGAGCTTGTCTTCCCACAAGGGATAAAGGTTGAGGAATTAACGGAGACTAGCGGGAAGATTTCGATCGAGCCGCTTGAGCGTGGTTTTGCCACTACGCTTGGGAATTCGCTTCGTCGGGTATTGCTTTCCGCCATTCCCGGCTCAGCTGTAGTGCGCGTTCGCTTCGCCGGTAAGTATCACGAATATGATACAATCGACGGAGTCCGCGAGGACATTCTGGAAATCATACTGAACTTCAAAAGCCTGTCTCTTCGCATAAAAGACGATGAGATGCAGAGGCTGACGTTGACGGTGAAAGGTCCGGCAGTTGTCACAGCCGCCGATATCGTGACCCCGCCGGGCGTTGAGATTATTAATCCGGATCTTCATATTGCGACCTTGAGCAAGGTTGGAGAGCTTGATGTTGAAGTGGAAGTGGAAACTGGATTCGGGTATGTGGCGTCCGAGATGAACAGCCTTGAGGACTCGCCACTTTCTGTGATTCCCATCGATGCGGATTTCTCTCCCGTTCGGCGTGTTGACTTTCACAGCGAAGAAACTCGCGTTGGCGGTAAGACTGGATACGAACGACTGGTCCTTGAGATGGCTACCAACGGCGCGATCAAGCCTGAAGAGGCACTGTCAGAAGCCAGCAGAATTCTCAAGCGTCATATCGACCTATTCAACGGCTTCGCGGAGCACCCGTATGGCATTCTCGTAGATGAGGCGGAGGAGGTCGAAGCCGAAGAGCTTTCGATTTCACTTATTGACTTAAACATCGATCAGCGTGCGTGCAACCTCTTGCAGGAGGCAGACATCGTAACGCTAAACGACTTGCTGACGCGTCCCCGTGAGGAGCTGCTTGACATTCACGGCTTCGGCGGAAAAACGTTAAGCAAAGTTGAAGATCGATTGGAAGAGCTTGGCCATTCTCTAAAGAGTGAAGGAGATATTCGTCATGAGGCATAGACACACTGTTGACAAGATCGGCATGGTGCGTGGTCACCGCAAGAGTGTGCTGGCCAATTTGGCTGCCGGACTCATCATGAACGAACGTGTTGACACGACGTTCGCAAGAGCTAAAGCAAGTCAGCGGTTTTCCGAACGGCTGATTACGCTGGCTCGTCGAGGGGATCTGCACGCACGACGTATCGCCTTTTCCCGAATTCGGGATAAGGGTGCTGTGACGAAGTTGTTCGATGAGCTTGGCCCACGTTTCAAAGAGCGAAATGGTGGATACACGCGAGTTCTTAAGCTTGGTCCCCGACGAGGAGATGGAGCGGAGATGGCACGGCTCATGCTGGTAGATTCTGGAGAGTAACTGACGGGTATATACTGAATGATGAATGCCTCTCGCGTGAGAACGTGAGAGGCGTTTGCTTTGTTGTGATACAAAGAAGAGGCTACGCCGGTTGTTATATTAAGCGCGGGCCGAGCTTCTCGATCATGTCAGCCGTCATTGACGTTAGATCGAACTGAGGGCGCCAGCCCCATTCCGCGCGGGCGGAGGCATCGTCGATCGTCTGTGGCCATGAATCAGCAATGGCTTGTCGGAAATCCGGCTCGTACTCGCAAACGAACTCCGGGACATGCTTCTGGATCTCGGAGACAAGTTGCTCAGCCGAGAAACTCATGCCTGCAATGTTAAAATTGCAGTGCCCTCTCAGGAAATCGAAATCTGCGTCCATCAAATCGAGCGTGGCCTTAATACAGTCGGGCATGTACATCATGGGCAGCACTGTATCAGGGCGAACAAAGCAGGAATAGTGCTTGGATTGCAGCGCCTGATAGAAGATATCGACCGCATAATCGGTTGTTCCTCCTCCGGGGGGTGTCTCCGAAGAAATGATGCCGGGATAGCGCACACCGCGAACATCCAGTCCAAAGCGCTGAACATAGTACTCCCCCAGCAATTCCCCGGTGACCTTGGTGATGCCATACATGGTGGTGGGCTGGAGAATCGTGGTTTGGGGCGCACAGTCGTGCGGGGTTTCGGGACCGAACACGGCGATAGAGCTAGGGCAGAACACACGAAGCAACTGACGCTCTCTGGCAATCTCAAGAACATTCATAAGTCCTCGCAAATTGACATCCCAAGCCAGGGTTGGCTTCTCCTCTCCAGTGGCGGAAAGGATGGCGGCCATGTGGTACACCGTATCAATGTTGTAGCTTTCAATAAGGGTGTCCATCACTCCTCGATCACAGACATTCAGTTCCTCGAACGGGCCTTGGTCTCGGAGATGGCCTGCCCCAGGGGGGCGAATGTCAGTGGCGACTACGTTGTCGTCTCCGTATCGTTCGCGAAGAGCTGGTGTAAGTTCCGAACCGATTTGTCCGCATGCTCCAGTGACCAGAATGCGATGGGTGGTGCGCGTCAAGGGTGCCTCCTCCTCTAACGCGGGAATTGTACGCAAGATTGATGACAACGTGTAGCTGTTAGTTCCGATAGAGCGCGTATTCCTTGAAACTCCAGACACGGTCCACACGTGTGGAAGGAGGGGCGTTTGCCCATACGGCTCGATGTGGCCCTTCCGTATTTCTGGTTGGTGCGGATACCTGGTGGGCCGATCTGTTCGATCCGAACCCATTGTGCTCACAAGGATCGTGTTCTACCTCCTGGGCCCCGCTCTCATCTTTCGATCGATCGCGCTGCTGCTTAACCTTCTCCTTCACTGGGTTTGCAGGCGGCTTTGCCACGTTCTATACTTCTCGCTTGTGGCCAAGGCAATTGGAATCGACATCGGCGGCACCTTCATCGATCTTGTTGTTTCCGACGAGTCTGGACTTCGGTTGTACAAATTCCCCTCCACTCCCGACGTACCTGAACATGGTGTAGTCAACGCGCTTGAAGAGCTCATCGAACGTGGTGTTTTCGAGGTCGCGAGCGTGAGGCGGATGGCTCATGGTTCCACAGTCGCCACCAATGCCTTGTTGGAAGGGACGTGGGCGAAAACGGCCTTGATTACGACAAGAGGATTTCGGGACGTTCTGGAAATCGGACGTCAAAATCGATCCCATCTCTATGATTTGAATATCGAGCGTCCTGATCCCATCGTCCGTCGCGATCTCCGGTTTGAGAACTCCGAACGGCTGGATGCGGCCGGCCAAGTCGTGCGTGATCTATCTAGCGAGGAGATCGACAAGATCGTCGAACGGCTCATTGAAGCAAACGTTGAAGCTGTGGCCGTCGTCTTCCTGTTTTCGTACTTGAACCCCGAACACGAACGAGCCGTTGCCGATCTGCTGCGCAGGAAGATGGATGTCCCGATTACGCTTTCCAGCGATGTTCTGCCCGAATTCCGCGAATACGAGCGGACTTCGACTACCGCAGTCTGTGCGTCGCTTCGCCCTGTGATCGAGTGCTATATGAGGAATCTAGCTGCGCAGTCAGTCGGAATCGGAATCATGCCTGAATGGCAGATCATGCAATCCAACGGGACGGTTATCAGCGCGACCCAGGCCCAGAAAGAGCCGGTTCGCATACTCTTGTCGGGGCCAGCCGCTGGTGTGCAGGGTGCCAAGACGATCGGAAAGATGCTTGGGTCCCCGAACTTGATCACGATGGATATGGGAGGAACCAGTTGCGACGTCGCTCTCATCCAGGATGGAGAGATAGGACAGACGACGACGGGTTCTGTGGGCGAACATCCGGTCGCCGTTCGGATGAATGAGATCCACACCATCGGAGCGGGTGGGGGAAGCATTGCTTGGATTGATGCTGGCGGGGCTCTACGAGTGGGGCCGAAAAGTGCGGGCGCTGTTCCCGGACCGGCGTGCTACGGACGAGGCGGCATACAGCCAACGGTCAGTGATGCGCATGCCGTGCTCGGTCATCTACTGCCGGGTATGCCCCTGGGTGGACTACTCGCGTTGGACATGGAGAAGGCAAGAGATGCCATCCAGTCGATTGCAGTGCCTTTGGATCTGTCCATCGAAGCGGCTGCTTTGGGCATTCTGGACGTGGCTGATGCGGCTATGGAACGAGCGGTTCGTGTGATTTCAGTGGAACGAGGCTACGATTCTCGCCAGTACTCGCTGCTTGCTTTTGGCGGGGCGGGACCGCTTCATGCCGTGTCGATCGCTCGTCGATTGGCGATTCCACGAGTGATCATTCCTGCGGCAGCCGGGGTGTTGTCGGCAATGGGGCTGCTGGCCTGCGAAGTGGGTAGGGATTATGGACGCAGCCTACTTAGCCCGATGTCCGATCTCAATCCGTCGATGCTTATGAGTCAGCTTCGCGTGCTGGAGGCTCGTGGACTGCGTGAGCTGAAAGCCGAAGGCATTGAGGAAGCGTCGATGCATCGCGAGATCTCTGCCGACTTGCGCTATCAAGGACAGTCGCACGAATTGAACATTCGGTTGAGCCCTCGCGAGGGGGGTGAAATCTCCCCGCAGGATCTTGACACCTGGGTAGAGTCGTTCCATTGCGAGCACGAAACGCGCTTTGGACATGCATCCCGCGATGAAAGTGTCGAATTGGTGGCGTTACGTCTTCGAATGACGTCGCCACCCGCATTCTCCCATCTTCGCGTGCAGTTTGATGAGAAAGCCGTCGAACAACGGGAGATGCCGGTATGGTTCGACGCAAACGGTGCTGTGCAAGCACAAATCATTGATCGACGCGGACTGGCGGACAACGAGCGTGTTGTTGGACCGGCTGTGCTGTGGGGGTCGGATACGACCTTGATCGTTCCGCCAAGTGTCGCTGGGATTTGCGATGGCATGGGAACGATTCAACTGGAGATATCATGAGCCAAGGGCAAAATCGGATTGATGCCATCAGTTTGGAAGTCCTGCGAAACGCCATTTCTGCGATTGCCGACGAGATGAACGCCAATCTGGTGAGAACGGCGTATAGCCCCAACATCAAAGAACGGCGCGATTGTTCGAGTGCGGTCTTCGACGCCCAGGGGCTGATGATTGCACAAGCCGAGTCCATCCCCGTTCATCTTGGAGCCATGCCCTACTCCGTGGAGGCAGCCATTCACCATGTGTCTTCCTTTGCGCCCGGCGATGTTGTCGTGCTCAATGATCCCTATTCCGGCGGAGCGCATCTGCCGGACGTAACCTTCGTTGCTCCTGTGTTCATCGAGAATCGACTGATCGCATTTGTGGCCAATCGAGCGCATCACGCCGATGTGGGAGGCAAGGAGCCGGGCAGCTTGGCCGGAGATACAGTAGAAATCTACCAAGAAGGGCTGCGGATTCCTCCAATTCTATTGTGGAAGCAAGGCGTCTTGCAGAACGATCTGTTACAGATGATCCTGGCTAACGTACGTACGCCGAACGAGCGTTGGGGAGATCTTCGCGCACAGAAATCGGGTTGTGCCATCGGCATCGACCGAATACAAGCCGTGTGCCTTCGTGTAGGGGAGTCTTTCCTAACGGATGCCATGACTGCAATCTTGGACTACTCGGACCGCCGCATGCGGCATCAAATCGCTCAATTGCCCCAAGGAGAAGCCTCGTTCGAAGATGCGCTCGATAATGACGGCATCTCGGAGGGGCTCATCCCCATTCGGGTTCGCGTCAAGGTTCAAGGCGATCGGATCGAAGTCGATTTCAGCGGTACCGCAAACCAGGTTAAAGGGCCGGTAAACGCTGTGTTCGCAGTTACCGCTTCAGCTACCTACTATGCCATTCGCGCCTTTGCCGATCCCGATATTCCGCCCAATTCCGGATGCTATCGCTCCATCGAGATCACCGCTCCGGAAGGCAGTATCGTCAATGCTTGTCTGCCTGCCCCCGTTGTTGGCGGCAATCTGGAAACGTCGCAACGAATCGTCGACGTTGTCCTGGGCGCACTGGGAAAGCTTGCGCCGGAGCGCTCAATGGCTGCCTGTCAGGGTTCGATGAACAACTTGGCTATTGGCGGCATCGATCCGCGAACAGGGAAGCCGTTCACGCTCTATGAGACGATAGCCGGCGGGTTCGGCGGGCGCCCAACCAAGGATGGCATCGACGGCATTCATTCGCACATGACCAATACGCTGAATACACCTGTTGAGGCACTGGAAACCAGTTACCCCCTACGTGTGGAGCGCTATGAATTGCGTCCGGGAACCGGTGGGCAGGGACAGTATCGCGGGGGACTTGGTATTCGCCGTGACATGACTTGCTTGGCGGCATCGGTTCGCGTGTCCTTCTTGACCGATCGCCGGTTAACGCGCCCTTATGGCGTTGAAGGCGGTGAGCCGGGAGCACCAGGCGAAAACGTCGTCATCCGAGATGGTGACGAGATCGAGCTGCCTTCGAAAGGGACTGTGACGCTTCAGTATGGAGATACCATCAGCATTCGAACACCGGGTGGCGGCGGATACGGCCTCCCGGCGAAACGCTCGCTGAACCGGCGCGCGATCGACAAGACTCAAGACCGAATTTAGCTTCTAGGAGATATTTGCAACGGTTCTCCATTCCCTGCTATACTAATTCCATTGAGAAGACGAGGATTCGTTTTCTATCTATTGCGGCCATGTGCCGATCGAGAGCAGTAGCGCGAACATGAGGCGAGGTAAGCCTCGCATAGAGTAATTCGGAATAAAGATCAGCGAATACGTACCGACGGGGATAAGGTGGAGCCGCCATGCTCTGCCTAGGAACATCTGATGAATGTGTAGGAGGAGATAGAAAGGAGGTGGCAATGGATCGACTAGGGTGCGAGAAGACCTCGCTGAATGATCGCTTGTGGGAAAACGCCAAGTCGATTCAAATGGCGCTCGAAGTGGCTGAAAGCTTGGATAGTGCGAGAGAATCGCTCCTAGCGATCCTGCATGACATGGAAGACGACGCCCTGTGCGACGACCTGGGCGGAGATCGCTTGGAATGGTCAGTGCAGCTCCAATCCATACAGACATTGAAGGGATTCCTTTCGCTTGAGAATGAAGCGATTGCTGGGATGAGTACGCTGCAAGTACTTTGGGATCTGGCCACTGAGAAGAAGCAAATGGAATCCGTTGCCGGTTTCACCGACGAATTGAGTCATCTATTCAAGGCGATGCGCGGTGAATCGGGAATGGGGCGTGGCTGGCTGGCCAAGGATTCCGACTTCGCAGAGCACTACTTCGAGGACTTGCCTCAGACCGGGCGCCGAGCAGCCGTACGCAGATCACGTTTTCTTGATGAAATGGCTGAACGTGTGAACCAAAGGGTCGATGAGTACCCATGCGGGCTTGATGAAACCCTTGCAAGAGAGCGGGAAGCGAATCGTAAGCGTATCTGTGAGTACTACGGTGCATCGGCACAGGATTGGTCAAACTGGCTGTGGCAGGCGAGACATGTCTTGAAGGGGTTGGATGGGTTCAATATCTTAAGAAAACTCGTCCCGCTAAGGCCGAAAGAAGCAACAGCGGTTCATGAAGCTGTTCGGTCAGGAGTTCCGTGGGGCATCACGCCATATTACCTCTCCCTGTTCGACTTCAATTCTTCGTCGCGGGAATTTGATGAGCAAGTGCGCTCTCAGGTGATGCCTCCCCTGCACCTGGTTCGATCGATGATCGAGCATCAGATCGATCGCGGGACTGCATTGGATTTCATGCACGAGCACGATACCTCGCCAATGGATCGAATCACGCGACGCTATCCCCACGTCGCAATCCTCAAGGTTTGCGGGACATGTCCGCAGATCTGCACATACTGCCAGCGAAATTGGGAAATTGACGATGCTATGATGTGGGAACGATTGCCGGCAGAGCAGGATTTGGATCCGGCGCTCGATTGGTTCGCTCAACATCCGGCTATTTCCGACGTGCTCATCACGGGTGGGGATCCTCTCATTCTTTCCGATGACGTTTTGTTCCACGTGCTGGACCGAATTGCGAACATGTCCCATGTTCGTCATGTGCGAATTGGAACACGAGTTCCTGTCACGCTGCCCATGCGTGTAACTCCCGAGTTCGTCGATAGGCTCGCATCGTACGTTCAACCGGGGGAACGTAATCTTTCTTTGGTAACTCATGTAGAAAGTGGTTGCGAGATCACTCCGGAGCTTGCTCATGCCGTCGCTCGCCTGAAATCTCGTGGTATCTCTGTTTTCAATCAGTTGGTGTTCACATTTCAGACGAGCAGACGATTCCAGAACATGGCTACGCGGATTGCTCTCAACCGTGTTGGGATCACGCCATATTACACGTTCTATCCCAAAGGGAAGGCCGAGCATCGAGATTACCTCGTGCCGATTGCTCGAATTCTACAAGAACGGAAAGAAGAGGCGAGGCTTCTTCCCGGGATATTCCGAATGGATGAGCCCGTGTTCAATGTTCCCCGACTTGGGAAGCATCATCTTCGTGCTGGACAGGATCGTGAGTGGATCGCCGTTCGCTCTGATGGCAAGCGTGTTTACCTTATCCATCCATGGGAAAAGGGGATTGCGCCCGTTTCTCCTTGGGTGCATGTTGACGTCTCAATTCGCGACTACCTTCAACGCATGGAAACTTGGGGAGAAGATCCCGATGACTACGACAGTATCTGGTACTACATCTAGTATCAGAGGCCGGCGGGTACGACCGGTTCAGTAATCAGCACGGCTTGCCACTCGAAGCTGTAGATCGAAGCATCAATCGATTGTGTGCCCTCACCGGACATGACCGTTTGCTCATATTGACCATCGATCCGGAATTCGATTGTCGGTACAGGTGTGACCCATGGATTGGTCCCGGTCGCCACCACGGATAGGTTGACGCTTCGAGCACTCCCCTGGACGATTGGCAGCTCAAAGGACAACCCTCCAGGACTAGGTAGCGTGACTGTACCAGTGACTTCGCGATCTGCATGTACGAGATCCAGGGCAAGGGGATAGACGAAACCGGACGCGGGACCCGAGGTCCATTCCATCGTACCAATCCATGTGCCCGTGATATTGACTGGGGTAGAGAAAAAACACCCCAAAAGGAACAGGCAAAGAAAAGTGAATACTCGGGCGACAATCGCCTTCTGCCATCTGCTCATAATCCACCTCGACGTATCTTGACAGGAAACCGACGCATCTGCTGAGACCTAGGGGACATCGTTGTGGGACGCTGGGCACCCGTAATCGAGGGACCATCTCGTTGCCATCATCGGTATAATCGACATCGGAGGTTCCAAGATGCCTGAATTGCCCGAGCTGGATGTGATGCAGGAGGTTCTTACCGACAGAATCATCGGCCGAACGATTGCTGCAGTCAACACATTCCATCCGGGCATTCTCAAGACCGTGGAGCCGGGCTTGGATTCGCTTGTCGGCAAGAGCATCACGGCGATCTCGCGACGTGGGAAGCATCTCATCTTCACTGTGTCCGATGATCTTCATCTGGTCGTTCATCTCATGCTGGCGGGTCGGTTGGTTTCGTGTCAATCGAATACAAAAGCGACTAAAGCCACCGGCTGTCTGATTACGTTCGAAGATGGTGAGGATCTGCGCATCATCGAAAACACCACTATTCGGCGTGTTCGCGTTCATGTCGTTCGGAGTCCGTCCGATGTTGAGGCCATCGCTAATGCCGGTGTCGAGCCGCTGTCGAGCGATTTTACGATCGACTATCTGTCACAACATGTTCTGGGGCGGAAACGGCAGTTGAAGAAGCTGCTGACTGATCAGACGATCATTGTCGGAATTGGCACGGCATATGCCGACGAAATCCTATTCGATGCCAAGCTGTCTCCCATTCGATACGGGACTACGCTCTATGAAGAAGAGGTTCATCGACTGCATGAATCGATCCAATCGGTGCTGCGCTGGGCAACGGACGAGATTCGCGCTGAGGCCGGAGGAGCCACACTGACGCCACACGAGCGACCGTTCGCCCGCATCTACAAGAAGACAGAACAGCCCTGTCCCGATTGCGGAACTAAGATCGCGGAAATCCGTTACGCGCAGACCCAGACATACTATTGCCCCAACTGTCAATCCCAAGGAAAGAGCATTCGAGACCGACGTGCATGGTTGACGCGGTAACCGCGAATCCGCTGGCAATACGCCAGCGGATTCGTCAGAGAATGGAGTTCCTCGGGGACTCCATTCTTTGCAGCTTAATGTCGCAAAGAAATCTGATAGGTGGGCATGAGCAACACGCAGGGTGACGTAGAATTCATGGCTGGGGGCAATACAGATTGTCGCACAAACCTCTTCTCTTTCCGGAACAGAAGCTTTTACCGCAGAGGACGCAAAGAACGCAGAGGAAACCATAGAAATCTCAATGTTAAATCTCCGCGCCCTCTGCGAACTCGGCGAACTCTGTGAGTTCGGCGGAAGATGCTTGAAATTGGCGCCTGAGATTGAAGACGAGCAGTAGACAAGGTTTACGCAACAGGCTCAATAGAGAAAGGATTCCCAACAGGGAGTCCTTTCTCTTCGTCTGAGATAGAGGATTGGTCTACGCGTACAACGATAAGAGAAAGCTAACAGATCCGTGGGACGGGATCTCCCAACGGCATGTCCAAGAACCGACGTCCGCCCACGGTAGTTGTTACGACAACGCGGCCCGGATACTCGGTGCCTACGCGACCAATGATTGCAGCGTCTCGCCCCAGTGGATGTCGGCGCAAGGTTTCTAGAATCTGATTGGCTGACGCAGGATCGACGATAAGTACGGCCTTGCCTTCATTAGCGACTTCCAGAGGTGAGATGCCAAGGAGGTCGGACAATCCCTGTACGGCTCCACGTATCGGGATGTCTGATTGGTTCATCTCGATCGTTGTACCAGATTTGCGTGCCATCTCATTCAGTGCAGCCGCCAGTCCCCCGCGAGTGGGATCCTTCATGGCACGGATACCGCCGATGGGTAGAACGGAGCGAATCATCGGCCAAACCGAAGCGACATCCGACACAAGCTCTGTCTCCAGCCGGAACTCTTCGCGAGCGGCCAGAAGTGCCATGCCGTGATCGCCCATTGTTCCGGTCACGATAATGACGTCTCCGGGAAGAGCACCGGCGTCGCCGATGGCGGGATCGGCAATCCCGATGCCCGTCGTGTTAATGGCGATTCCGTCAATCTCTCCGCGTCCCATCACCTTGGTGTCTCCACATATAAGCGTTGCTTCGGACCCGGCAAGGGTGTCGGCGAATGATTGAACGATGCGGTCGATGTCGGAGATGAGGAAATCCTCTTCAATGATGACGGCCAAGCTCAAGGCCAGCGGCTTTGCTCCCATGACTGCCAGGTCATTGAGCGTTCCGGCTGCGGCCAAGGTCCCGATATCGCCGCCCGGAAAGAAGATGGGCTTGACTACGTGGCTATCGGTGGTCATCACCAATTCGCCGACTGTGGGCAGTTGAATGGTGGCGCCGTCATCCATGGCCGATAGGTCAATTCGGCCGACTGAGGATTTCGCGAAGTGCGGCAGCACGTGTTCGGCCAGCAGCTTGCCCATCACCTCGCCGCCCGCACCGTGAAGCGGGGAAATGCGATCATTGCTTTGCGTCATGGTCGCTCGCGTCCTCCGTAGCGGAACCAAATACTGCAGGCACCTTCTGTTCCCACCATGCATGGCCCCACCGGGGACAGCGGTGTGCAGCGTGTCCCGAACAATGGGCAGTCTGCTGGTGTGGCTCGAGCCGTCAGTACATCGGCACATCGACAGCCGGGGATTTTCTCGTCGCCTGTCTCACCCTCGATGTGGAACCTCTCGCGAGCATCGAACTGTGCGAATTCCTGGCGCAGGCGGTAGCCTGAATCAGGGATTGCGCCGATGCCGCGCCATTGAACTTCAGTCGATTCGAACACGGTTTCAATCAGGATCTGAGCAGCCATGTTCCCCTTATCGGCAACGGCTCGCGGAAACCCGTTCTCCACGAACCCCTTTCCATCACGTATCTGTCGAAGAATGAGGGCCACTGAATACAGGATATCCAGCGGCTCAAATCCTCCGACGACGATGGGGATGTTGAATTTACCCAAATGCTGTTCGTATGGAGCCAATCCAATAATTGTGGATACATGGCCTGGCGCTAAGTATCCGCTGATGTTGGTCCCAGGCAGATCGAGCAGAATGGCCATTGCCTCTGGAATCTTCTTGTGGGAGACAAGAACGGAGAAATTCTTTGGCGGGTCGTCGAGTAGTATAGCAGCCGTCATCGGCGTGGTGGTTTCAAATCCGACGGCAAAGAACACAACCTCTCTGTCTGTCTCTCTGGCTATGTTTACCGCTTCAGCCGTTGAAAGCACCACGCGGATATCACATCCCTTGGATCGAGCTTGCTCAAGGGTCAGCCGGGTTCCCGGTACACGGGTCATGTCTCCGAATGTGCAGATGATGGCACCCGCTTCCGCGATTTGAACAACGGCATCGATATCGGCAGTCGGCGTTACACAGACCGGACAACCAGGCCCTTCCAATACCTCGACCTTGTCGGGTAGGAAGCGGCGCAGCCCATTCTGGGTGATGGCCATTTCGTGCGTTCCACACACATGGACGATCTTGACGAGAGTGGGCGGAGCAAGAATCGCAATGGCGTCAGCCAGTTGGCGTGCACGCACAGGATCGGAAAGCTCAAACGGACGCGTCATTCGGAATCTCTGTTGTCTGCAGTCTCAGCTGTGTCCTGAGCAGGAGAATGCGCCGCATTCTCCAACGAACTCAATTCAGCTTTCTGAATTGAGTTCGCTTCGTCCGACGAGCTAGCTGAATCACTCAGTGATTCAGCTAGCTCGTCAAACAGCTTGAGAGTCTCCTCACCGTCTCGTGCAGATAACCTGCGAATAGCAAAGCCGGTATGAATAAGCACGTAATCGCCGGGCGCCAGGGGCTCAGTCAGGGTATCGAGGCGAGTGGTTGTCCGCACGCCGTTGTAATCAACAACGGCTTCGTTATCGGAAATCGAAATCACTTTTGCCGGAGCTGCAAGACACATATCAAATCACCGACCGGATTATATCCCAGGCAGCCGGGGTTCTCAGCAAATCGTCTTCACGACGAAAGTTGCTGTTGAAACCACTGTAACAGTTCTGCTTGTGCGCGGCGACCGTCTTCAGGGTGATAGCCGTCTTCGCGCATGAATTCGTGGGCTGCGCCCTCGACGATGATGCACTTCGTCTCGATACCAACTTTCGGGAATTCGGAGCAGATGCTGAGACACGAATTGACAATAAATGGGAAGTCGAGGTCTCCATAGATGACCAGCGTCGGAGGGCCCCCGGCAGCATAGAGGTTCTTGATCGAAACTGCATTGAGTATGCCATCTTCTACAGCCAGTGCAGGCAATCCGTCCTTGAGCTGCGGGAAGACCTCGATATCGGCGGGGAAATCGAAGCCAGCCGGATAGTAAGTTGCGATGGCCGTGATGAAGCGTTGCCCAGACTGCTTTGCTGTGAGTCCCGCTGCTAGGGCGAGGTGACCTCCCGAGCTTGCCCCGAACACACCGATGCGGGTTGGATTGAGATGGTAGGTGTCCGAGAGTTCGTGGATATGTACGACGGCAGAGCAGACATCATCGAGCATATCATCGACCGTGTATGGGGTATTGCTATGTCGCACGTCAAACACGGTGAATCCCGCAGTGAGCAATCCAGCAAACGAGAACTGAGCCAGCATCGGAATGGGGTCGCTCCCTGCGACGGTCAACTCATCGGATTCCAAGAATCGGCATGAGGTCGGAGAGACCTTCGCGTATTGGATGAGCTTGCCGGACTCGAATCCTCCGCTGTTGACGAACAGGATGGCCGCACCATTGGGCTGCTGCGGCTCGTAGTGATCGAACGTGAGGCGATTGCCGTCACGTTCCCCATAGATACGATCAGGATGCACGGTGACAGCAAACTTTTTCATGAGTATTGTCCTCCCAAGGGGCTTTCGGAATCGTCGCTCATGGAGTTAGTATGCGAAGTTTTACGATGAGTTCAACACAGGATCTCATTGCAGGTGCATGACCGGGATGACAGTCAAACGGTATTCAGGGAGGACGGCATGGATCACGGCTTGTTCGACAAGACGCCAGGATTTCCTTTGGATGTGCGATGGATTGGTAAGCGCACTTCCGATGTGATCGCCATTTCGGAACTGACGTTCCAGGCCGCCGAAGGCCGGCGCCGCGCCGCCTATCTGATTTGCCCTGACGGAAATGGACCCTTCCCAGTCATTCTCTACGTGCATTGGTATGAACCGCAGGCTCGCGATTCCAACCGCACGCAATTCCTCGAGGAAGCCCAGTGCATGGCAAGAGAAGGTGTCATGTCCCTGTTGGTCGAGACGATGTGGTCAGACCGGGAATGGTTCCTCAAGAGGACACAGGCTGATGATTATGAGGCTTCGATCCAGCAAACGATTGAGTTGCGACGGGCAATGGATTTGCTCCTTTCGCAACCGGGAGCCGATTCGCAACGGTTCGCCTATGTGGGACACGACTTCGGAGCCATGTACGGCGTGCTTGCAGGAAGCATCGATTCTCGCCCTACGTGCTACGTGTTCATGGCGGGGACACCCCGGTTTGCCGATTGGTACCTCTACTATCCACGGCTGGAGGGCGATGAGCGGGAAGCCTTTATTTATCAGATGACTACGCTCGATCCCATTGAATGCGTGGGGAAGTTGTCACCGGCTCCCATCTTGTTTCAGTTCGGGAGAGAGGATCCGCATGTTCCTTCGGACCGTGCTGTGGCATTCTTCGACGCGGCAACGGATTCCAAGGAGATTCGATGGTATGCCACCGGACACGAGCTGAACGATCTAGCGGAGCAGGAACGGATCGAGTGGCTGCTCCAGCGGCTGACTTGACAATATCCCATCGTTCTTGGTTCGTGGTTGCTGCTTCGGGAACAGTAGCTTCAAAGCGGAGGTTAAACAGTGGAAATCGTCGCATTGCAGATTCAGCACGAAGGCGCTCTGGCAGATTTTGTTTCGGAGTTTGCTTCCGTGGGCGAGGAGGACATCCCTGCTTTC
>JAGLYB010000066.1 GCA_023132545.1 Candidatus Bipolaricaulota bacterium | reverse complement strand
ATCATCGATATCAAGTCCCGGTCAAGAACTCGAAGATTGTCTTCAAGCTCTAGGAACCCCGAGATAGTCAGAGTTTCTTCCAAGCTTCCCACGATCGCCACATCAACAGCTCCGAATTTTAGGAGCGCTTCAACCTCTTCCAACACCTCTGCTTGCGTGAACGAGTGAACAGATTCACCCAGTTCATAGGCGGTCATCAAGGCTTCGAACGATTCGTCCCCAAGCGCAGAAGTAGCTGCGTATCTCAAGTGCTCGCCAGTGTTGTTAGTCCAATCGGCAAGACCTGAAACAGTTAAATCGGTCAACCGATCCGCCAGTTGAGACGAGACAATGATGCACCATCCCTCACGGACAAACGAAGGAAGGATGACGGACGAACTCCCGGCAACTAGGGTTTGAGATCCGGAAGTCGCCTTGCTCCACCAAATCAGATCGACGTCCGCGTCGAGGAGCGCCTGTTGGACACGTTCCGAAGGCTCTATTCCTACCAAATCGATAACGCGAAATCCTTCCGCAGCAAGGGTGAGTTGAAGGATACGTCCCAATAGAACGCGAACATCATCTGATCCGGTTCCAATTGCAATTGTTCCTTTCCACGCCGACTGCTCCAGGGAGACACCTTCAGACACAACGGCATCTCGGGAGTCTCTTGCGCTGACTTTTCCCCACCAGTTACCGGCAGCCAACAGATGAATCTTGGTGTCGTTTTGTATATCGAAGTCAGCGTTGTCCACAAACACGTTGTTCGCAAGAATGGGAATGGTGCTCTCATCGCCATGGGGAAGTACGATCCCAAGTTCAGTCAGGTCGCTTTCCAGCTTAACTAGATTCGCCTGCTGTTTAAGACCAATGACGTTGCCGGCGATCATGTTGCCCTCAATTCGAATTCCCTTGCCCAATTCAACAAGCAGAACGCCGACTTCATTGTCTAGGACATGGTTTTGGATGATATGATCTCGTGTCGCAGCAGCGAGCACCAGGCCCCACGTACTTGTGCACACGTCATTTTCAGTCACATGATTCTCGCCAAGGGTGTGAATCAAGAGCAGTCCCGCACGGTCCGCCCCGCTCAGCATATTGCGAAGAAGCGTATTGGTTCCCGATTCAGCCAGAATCATGCCATAGGAACCATTAGTCGAAACATTGTCGAGCAGACGATTGGACCTCCCCAGCAAGACGAAGAAGCCGCACAGCTTGGAATTCGAGACGCTGTTTCTCAGGATGCGAGTGTCATTGGATCGGGTGATTTGGATCCCAAGCGAACAGTCCTCTATTTCGTTTCCCATGACCAGATTCTTGTTGCTGCTGATCAGAGAAATCCCACCTTGGCCACAATTGGAGATGTCGTTGGTTAACAGCGTGTTTTCAGCACTCTGGGTAAGCTGAATGCCCGTGCCTTGGCTTCCATCGATCCGGGTCTCTAGGATGCGATTTTGAACGGCCTGTTGCAGGAGAACGCCCGATACAGTCGGCGCATACACTTCGCACCCACGGATTTCTGTTCCTGTTACTGCCTCAAGCATGATCCCGATCCGAACGGAGTTCAATGTGCTGTCAATGATCAGGTTGTCGTTCGAGCCTCGTATCTCAATGCCGGCGATGGAACTGAACTCGATGTCGCTTGCTTCAATAACGTTGTCCGTCGATGCATCTTCGATCGAGATTCCAACAGCGTTTTCCGAGAGATCGAGATTCTTCAGCACGTTGTTCCAGGAGCCAATCAACCGCACGCCATATTCAGACGCGCCTACGATGGTCAGGTCTTCGGCCGACACGCTGCTGGAGTTGATCAACTCGACGCCGATCCCTCCTCCGCGCGTTTCGATCGACTGGAGAACACAGTGAGTCGCTTGATTGAGCTGGATACCGACGGGAGCCGAATCAATCTGAAGATCTTCGATCGTGCAATCCGACGCGTTGACTTGGACGCCGATGCTCTCGGAGGTAATGTTGAAGCCTCGAACCATTACTCCCTCAGCGCGAATCGACAGAGCCGGATCCCCACCTAATCCGTTGAGTCTGGCTCTGCCGCCGGACGAAATGAGTGCAATGTCGGGAACCGTAATCAGGATTGGGCCCTGAATCGGGCCGGCAGAAGCTTGGATCACGATGATCGCGCCAGGCGACACATCCTCTAACGCCTCCTGAAGCGAAGGCCTATCTCTTGGCACAAGAATCGCGTCATCAGGCAGTCCTGGGGGTCTTACCAACCACAGCACGACAATTAAGGCTGCCAGAGCGACAAAGCCAAGAATCCCCCATAAGACCCAGCGCGAACGGTTCTTCATTCGTTCACCTTAGCACACTCGCTCGGTTGACGTCCAGACATTGGGTCGATCCCTCACTCGGAATCCGCTGCTCAAGAACTGCAACCCTATGACCGGTATGAGACGCACGTCGGCCAGTCCGACATGATCGTATAGACAACTTCTTGAGGGACCTGCGCGATCGACTATACGTCAGACAGCATCTCCACGCCGATGGCGGCCAGCCAGCACAGAAAGCTACTCTCGATGGTGGAATCGTAGAAATGGAGGGATTGCGGGCCATGGGCAGTGCTGAATCGCCCGATATAGGCCATGATTTCATCCCAGTCTTCGGCTGGCATTCCGCTACGAATCTCCTGCGCCTTGTCCACGCGTAACTTGCCCAAAATGTCGGCGATTGTGTAATCCTGCAGTTCCTTGATTTGCTCGAAACTGAGATCTCGTCCTTCATCGAGCAAACTCAACACACCCTGAATGAACTTCCGAACCGAACTCCGATACATCCCGCCTCCTTCAATCTTGTTCAAGTCCTACATACATCATCACGTCCGTACGCCCCGCAACATCTTATAGCAGTCGGCGTGACATGCCACGTTGTCCCTAACAACGGCCAGCTTCGCCGAATCATGGAACTGGCTGGATTGCCGTGCACAGCGTCCAAGTTAGGTCCACGCTAGGCATAATCCTGTTATAGAGCTTTTGCTCATGTATGGCTGAGAAAGGCAAACCGTTCGTGAGAATGGGACGTAAAGCCATGGCCTCGATTCGGATGACTTTCGTTGATCGAGGTAGCAGGTTGCCGGCCTCCACAACCAAGGAGGCGGTTTGAGATGAAGAAACGATTGAATGGACGGAATCCATCGTTCGTTGGTGGGCTCTCCCAGTGTCCTTTACCCCATCGGCAACCTGAAGAGGTACCACGTTTTTCGAGGAGGCATCAATTGATGATTGATCAAGACACATCTGCGCGTCGGGGAAGAAGACTCCTGACCAGTGCCTTCGTATTCCTCGCACTCGTCACGCTCATGGCAATGGCTGCAACCGCTCAATCGTTCCCCCGCTGCATAAGCGGCTGTACAGCCAACGATGTCGAGTTGGTCGAGGTCACTGCAGATGTCCTCGGTTCTTGCACTCCCGGAGGGGCTGTTGACGCAGATCTGTATGTTTCCCTTTATTTTAATCGAAATAAGACCTATTGTGTACGATTCGTCGCCGATATCTACATCGATGGAGAACTTGCCATTGCCGACATGGTCAGTGAGCCGCTCAACGTCTTCTCCAAGGGTGCCTACCCGGACATCTACTTCGGCAGCGTATCCCTTCCCTGCGGCAGCTCGTTGAGTTTGGAGAACGTTCAGATCATGTGGTCCGTAGACCAGAACTTCAAGAACGTGTCAGAGTGCGTGGACGGCTCGTGCGCGCCCTATGGGCCTGGCTCCAAGTGCACGGGTGACCAGTATGGAACGATCTTCATCAGTCTGCCTCTGGATGCCTTGGATGACACTGCCGAAACTGACGAAGACACGCCCGTCATTATAGATTTACTGGCCAACGACTTGCTTGGGGTCGAGCCAACTCACATTGTTGAATTAGTGAGTGGTGCCCATGGCTCCACCCAAGACAATGGTGACGGCACGGTCACCTACACACCGGACCCAGATTACCATGGCATCGACACCTTCACATATGCGCTTGAAGATAGCGATGGGAACGTCGATTCCGCCGTTGTTTCCGTAACGATCTGCCCAGCCAACGACGGACCAATGGCTCTCAATGATCACTCAGAGACGGATGAGAATGAGTCCGTTCGTATCGACATCTTGGGCAATGATTCAGATCCAGACGGTAGCATCGATTCATCCTCTGTGAGCATCATCCAAGATCCGATTCACGGCACAATCACTGTTGATCCCTCGACCGGTGTTGTGACTTATTCCCCTTCCAATGGAGATTGTGGCAGCGATTCCTTCTCCTATGTCGTGGAGGACAACGAGGGAGCAATTTCCAATGAAGCCACTGTAGATATCGAGATCCAATGCAACGAATCCCCGACAGCAGCAGACGATTATGCCACCACGGATGAGAACACGGCCATCGAAATCAACGTTTCCTCAAACGATGAAGATTCGGACGGTTTCCTCGATTTGTCATCGATTCAAATCACGAATTCCCCGTCTTTCGGTACCCTCAGCGTGCACCACACAAGCGGCCTCGTAACCTACATGCCGGATCCGTTGAGCTGCGGCGATGATAGTTTCAGCTACACCATCGCTGATGACGATGGGGCTATCTCCAATGAAGCGCACGTGACGATTGCCGTGATGTGCGACGATCCTCCGTTGGCCATTGACGATCTCTATCACGTCAGCGAAGGCGAAACACTTCATGTGAACGCTCCGGGAATCATTGACAACGATATCGCTTCGCCGGGCGACCCTCTCATAGTAACACTGATCTCAGGTGTGTCGCACGGAGATCTGACTCTTGATGCGAACGGATCGTTTACCTATGTCCATGACGGCAGCGAGACCACAAGCGACCAATTCACATACTACGTCAGCTCCGACACAAAGGATTCCAACATCGCAACCGTGACGCTCATCATCCAGCCGGTCAATGATGCTCCCACGGCTGTAGACGACGAGGATTCGACGGCTGAGGACATCCCCGTCACTATCGATGTCTTGAGTAATGACTCCGACCCGGATGGAGATTTGCTGTCTGTGGACTGGGTAGGGCAAGCAAAGAATGGATCAGTCTCCAATAACGGTGGGACCGTCACCTACACGCCGGATCCGAATTTCCATGGAACGGACAGCTTCAGCTATGCAGCCACTGATGGAAACGGAGGACAAGCCACAGCAACCGTCACCGTCTTCGTTTCACCCGTAAACGACCCTCCAGTTGCTCAGGATGACTCCGAATCGACTGACGAAGATACACCAGTACTTGTCGATGTTCTGAACAATGATTCCGATCCAGACGGCGACACCCTCATCATCCAATCTGTCACTCAGCCCAACAATGGAATCGTGGAAAACAACGGATCTGATATTACCTACATCCCTGATCCCGATTTCCATGGCATGGATACGTTCACCTACACGCTTGCTGACGGCAACGGCGGAACTTCACTTGCTTTGGTGACTGTAGCCGTGGATGAAATCAACGATGCTCCCATCGCCTTGGATGATGGCGCCACAACGCCAGAAGACACATCCGTGGATATCGATGTATTGTCAAACGATTTCGATCCCGATAGCGACAGCCTGGTCGTCGAATCGGTAACGCAAGCTGAGCATGGCGAGGTCGTGAACAACGGGACAGATGTGACCTACATTCCAAATCCGAACTTCAATGGCGAGGACGCTTTCACCTACACCGCTTGCGATGAGAATGGCGGGAAGGCTACGGCAACGGTATACGTCACCGTGCTTCCAAGCAACGATCCTCCTGTTGCTCAAGACGATAGCGGCAATACGCAGGAAGATACGCCCATTACCCTCGATGTCCTGCCTAATGACTCCGATCCCGATGGCGACGCCCTCACCGTCCAATCCGTGACTCAGCCTGACAACGGTTCGGTCATCACCAACGGGGATGTTGTTATCTATACCCCGAATCTCGATTTCAACGGGATCGACACCTTTACCTACGTCCTCTCAGACGGAAATGGTGGAACAGCCACAGCCACAGTGACTATCACGGTCAGCGCGGTCAACGATCCTCCCATTGCCGAGGATGATGAAGAGTCAACGGACGAAGAATCGCCCGTTTCCATAGATGTTCTGCTCAATGATTCCGATCCAGATGGCAATGCCTTGATCATCGAAGCCGTGACATCGCCGGAACATGGGTCAGTCGACAATCATGGAACAAGCTTGACCTATACCCCGGATCCGGACTTCAACGGGACGGACACCCTGACCTATTCTGTTTCGGATGGCAATGGCGGGACGGACACCGCCACCGTAGTCATTAACGTGAACCCGATTAACGATGCTCCTCTGGCGCAGGATGACAGTGCAATCACGGATGAAGACACACTCGTATCCATCCCCGTCCTCTCCAATGATTCGGATCCAGACGGCGACTTCCTTCTAGTGGAATCAGTGAGTTCGCCAAGCAATGGAACGATCATCAATGCTGAAACCAGCATATCCTACATTCCCAATCCTGGGTTCAATGGTATCGACGTCTTCACCTACACCATCTCCGACGGTAATGGTGGCACAGATACGGCAACTGTTACGGTCGCAATTTCCGCTGTCAACGACCCTCCAACCGCGTTAGATGATTCCGAGACCACGGATGAAGATACTCCCGTTAGCATCGGTGTCCTCCTAAATGACTCCGATCTCGACGGGGATACTCTGGTAATCCAATCCCTCACGCAGCCCAGTAATGGCTCGACTGTCAAGGATGGAGAGACCATTGCCTATACCCCTCTTCCTGGCTTCAATGGTGTCGACACATTCACCTACACCATCTCCGACGGTAACGGTGGCACAGATACGGCCACCGTCACGGTCGCCGTCGCTGCGGTCAACGATCCGCCAGTTGCTCAGGATGATTCCGATTCCACGGACGAGAACACTCCTGTGGTCATCAACGTGCTGCCCAACGACTCCGATCCCGATGGCGAAAACCTCATTGTTCAATCCGTAACGCAGCCCAATAACGGCTCGGTTGTCAACAACGGGACTGATGTCACCTACACTCCTGATTCTGGATTCAGCGGCATCGACGTTTTCACCTACACAATTTCCGACAGCAATGGTGAGACAGCCACAGCAACAGTCACAGTCGCTATCGCTGCAGTCAACGATCCGCCAGT
>JAGLYB010000065.1 GCA_023132545.1 Candidatus Bipolaricaulota bacterium | reverse complement strand
AATTTCTGCGACAGCAACAGCGGAAGCGGAATGCCGAAGAAGCCTAGACCTACAAAGGCAAACAAGGTGGAGAGAAAGAACCGCTTGGTTCCCGGCCGAAATCCCTCGGGCCGGATCAGCTGCGCGATCACCTGCTTCGGATGCAGGCGATGGTAGAGGTGAAGAGGGGCGAATCGGGCTCGTTCACTGATGAAGTTACCCATCGCCAGCAGCATGCCACGGAATTTGCGTTGAGTGAATTGCGGCACAGTGCGCGGGATCATCAGAACTGCCAGTAGAGAAGCCAGGAGTCCCATCAAGCCCATTGCCCAGAATAGGACGCGAATGGCCGTTAGCTCGTTAAGGAGCGCGGGCATCCATTGCATCCACAGGCTGCCGACGGCAAGTCCGAGGACCCATCCAAAGGAGCCGATCTGATTGAGATAGCTGATCTTTCGCTCCCAAGATCCCTCGCCGCTGTTCTCGATGACGATCAGTACGGTCACCGATGCGTTGGCGACCCAGAAGAAGTTGAACAGTATGTTGAGAATCATCAGCTGGAGGAACGATTGGGCCAGGGAGACGCCCAAGAAGCACAACCCTGAAGCTGCGTATCCCATGATGATGAATGGCTTTCGGCGATGGACGGCGTCAGAAAGCCTTCCCCAAACCAGGCTTCCCAATACGCCGGCGAGGCTGACCAAACTTACAAGTACACCCAGTGATCCCACTGAATGACCAAATATCTTGGCCACGCTCAGCGGAATCAGAACGGATGACGTTCCTAGCACAAGGTTGGCCAATCCAACGGCGATGTACCATCGCTCGATATCCTGCAACCATGATCGCAGTGCTCTGACCATCGCAAACTCCCTTTACAACGGATATCCCAGCCTCTTCTGGGCTGGGACAGGACCTTCAAATCGACGAAGTATAGCTCCCCAAACGTGGAAGTCAAGGGAAAATGCCGAGCTGCTTGAGACCTTGAGTTTCGTCAGTGGGTGGAATCAGTAACTTGAGCCATCTGTGTTAGAGTACATGGCGATGTTGTTCTTAGAGATCGAATCTCAAGGAGGGAACCATGCACGATGATTTCCGGCGTTTCATCACTAAACGAAGATCGATTCGCAAGTTCACCGGAGGTGCTGTCGATCATGAACTGTTGCTGACAGCACTGGAAGCTGCCATGGCTGCTCCTTCTGCCAATAACTCACGCCCCTGGAGCTTCCTGATTGTGACTGAGCCCGAGAAGGTAAGAGCCGTTTGCCGTGCCCATCCCTATGCTTCGTTTGGCGAGGAGGCAGGTGCCGTCATCCTTCCGTTTGGAAAGAAGGAAGGCCATCGCTGGTTCGATCAGGACATGGCCGCAGCCACGGAGAACTTGCTACTTGCATTGGCCAATCTTGGCTTAGGTGCGACCTGGTGTGGTATGTCCGAAGAACTCCAAGCAGGCGTGCGAACCGTTGTTGCGTTGCCCGATGACCTGTTTTTCTTTGCGCTTATCCCTGTCGGAGTTCCAGCAGAGGAGAAGGAGCCACGCACGCAATACGACGAGACTCGAGTGCACTGGGAGCGCTATTCGGCGATATCCTGAGCGCAGTCAATTGATGTTGTTGGGAACGATGACTTGGTAGCCTGAATCGGAGGCGCCGCAGTGTTCAGCCAGGATGACTGCATATCGTTTTGCCCAGTCTTCGACCGAAGAAACCGGTTCGTCGATCGGTGCATACAGCACGGCCACTATGTTCACGGTGTCAGTTGAGATCTTGGTGATCATGGCGTCTTTGATCGGGTTGCCACACGGTTCCCATCCGGCGTCTGCCTTGCGACATACCAGCAGAAGATCCTGCAGATCGATCATTTGTCCGGAAGGATTGAATACATAGTTCTCGTCAGGCAAGCCTCGGCGAATCAGCAAATGGCGGCCTGATAGATCGGCATCGAAAATCGATCCTGGGAAGCCGGATTCCAAGCTGATAGCGTTATTGACGTCGACCGGCTCATTGACGAGTGGGAACGACTCGCTCAGCGCCGCGCGCAGAAGAAATTCGCTCGCCGGCTTGCTGCGGCCGGAGGGCTTGTACTTCCCGTGGCGCAGCATCTTGCGGACGCGCTGACGGACCTCAGCTGGCACGTACTCCTCTCCCTTGATCACAGCTGCATTCAGAAGGGGTTCCAAGAATGTGGGAGGATCAGAAGGTGTTGTCGGAGGACGAATGCCCTCAGCCCAGATCAATGCCAAGATGGCGGGGCACGGAACCAATCCTGCTTCGACTTCCAGATGATATGTTTCGCTTGCCATGCTGACCTCCACACCTAGAGTGTAGGCGAGTTGCTCCTACGACGGAGACACCAACGTCCACAGATGTCAGGATCGAGACTGGCTTGCCGGTTTCCAATAGCCAGGGAGGAAATCTCCCTGGCTTGCGATCCAGACGTTGCTGCTAGTTCGTGAAGCTGACCTTGGGAGTTTCGCGCTCTGCCGCCTCTTCCAGTTCGAAGAACTCAGCCTGGCTGATACCGAACATCGAGGCGATCATGTTGGACGGAAACACCTCAGTCTTCGTGTTCAGCGCGCGTACATTGGCATTGTAGAAACGGCGAGACGCTTGGATGCGGTCCTCGGTCACAGTCAGCTCGCGCTGCATGTGCAGGAAACTCTCGTTAGCCTTGAGATCGGGATAGGCCTCGACGACGGCAAACAGCTGTCGCAATGCTCCTACCAACATGTTCTCATCCTGGGCTTGCTGCCCTGGGCTTCCGGTGGAAGCGACAGCGTTGTTGCGTGCCTGAGTGACGGCTTCAAGCGTTTCCGACTCGTGGGTTGCATAGCCCTTGACCGTTTCCACCAAATTAGGGATCAAGTCATAACGACGCTTGAGCTCCGTGTCGATGGCGGACCAGCTTTCCTTGACATGCTGGCGCGTGCGAATCAGCGAATTGTACATGCCGATTCCCCAGAACAGAACCAAAGAAATGGCTCCAAGGACGACGTAAATGGGGATCATGAGACTCCTTTTTCTTGTTCCCGAATGAGATATTCGGGCAATCGGTCCAAAATTCCTTCGACAACACTGATGGCGCTCTCACGGGTTTGCAAATCGAACCGGCGATTGCGCCAGCAGATGACATGTTCGGTATCGAACTCAATGGAGAATTTCGGATGGCTCAGCAAGAACTCCATCGTGCGCTGATGCAGGACATCGAAGGCCCACTTCTTGTCGGGGCTCTTCACGTGGAATTCGCGGCTGAATTGGTCCGATTCGAAATCGATGTCATCGGCTCCAAAGAATTCGGTCAGCTTGTCGAACGCGTTTTCCGATCGAATCCGAAGCGGCTTCAGCAATAGGCCGCTTCTAAGAATGATGGCTGAGAACGTATGAGTTGATCGGTTCTTCCCATGCCCGGTGACGTAGCGATAGTCAAATGCCTCTAATTGACGACCGTTCCAAGAACCGGATGCGATGTTGTAGGCACTGCGTGTATGCCCGCGATGAAGGCAGCCGAATGCCGGATAGCGGTTGTCATAACTGCGATCGGATCCTGGCGAGAACGCGAGGCCGGCGTTTGTCGCCCATGCTGCAAGTTCCTTCTTACGCTTGGCGCCGAACCACAATCCGCCGATGACCAGTGCTCCTATGACGAAGAAGGCAAGAATCGTTATCCCTGACAAGGTCGGCTCCTTTTGCGAGGATGACTCATTCTACTGTACCCGGCGCTGCGTGGGAAATCTGCTTGTGCCCATGTTTCGCGGCAATTTCTATCCATCCTCTGATGCCTCTTCGGAAGAAGGGGAAACAAGGGCATGCTTTCGCGGGGACAATGTGGCT
>JAGLYB010000064.1 GCA_023132545.1 Candidatus Bipolaricaulota bacterium | reverse complement strand
AGGAAATGAACGCTTCCTTGCTCGACTTCTCCTTGAATTGAGTCATCCGTGACAGGTCGCCAAACGAGGTTACGCATCCTAAAATCCAAGCCAACTCGGTATGTTCAGGGACGTCAGATTGAACGAACAGAATGGTCTTCTCCGGATCGATCCCGCATGCGATCAAGTCCATGGCCATGCTCAGTGACGCCTGTCTGAGCGTCTTGGGATCGACATCCACTGTGATGGCATGGTAGTCGACGATGCAGATGATGCAATCGAGGTCGTTCTGCATGACGGCCCAATTCCGAACTGCCCCGAAATAGTTTCCAATGTGAAGGGTGCCTGTTGGCTGAATGCCCGAAAAAACGCGTGTTATCATCATCGACCACCTCCTGTTTTAAATGTGTCCATGGGTCCCTATGAACGCGTCCATGGTCAACCATGGACGGCAAAGTATAGGCAGGGCTCGATGGAGTCTGCAAGCACATTGGGCTGAATGGGAACTCTTGATCGAGCTTCTCGCTCTGGCGTATTATCTTCACCGGGTGAGAAATGAAGGCTCCAAACGAGGGAGTTCACACTGAACTCGACGTTTCACAGCGTAGACAAATCGTGGATGCATTGATCCGATCCGGTGTGGAGGTCGTTGACCCGGATCGAACCTACGTTGGCCAAGGTGTTCAGGTAGCATCTGGAGTGGTGTTGTTCCCGGGTACCCACCTTCGCGGATCGACGACCATCGACGCCGGGTGTCACATTGGACCAGATTGCTGGATAGAGAATTCCGTGATTGAAAAGGGATGCTTCGTCCGATATTCGTACCTTGAACAGGCTCGGATTCGCGAACGAACTACCGTGGGGCCCTATGCTCATCTTCGCCCCGGCAGCGATGTCGGCCCAGAGGTTCGCATTGGCAACTTTGTGGAGATCAAGGATTCCAGACTCGAGCGTGGGGTCAAGGCCGGGCATCTCTCCTATATCGGCGATGCCGACATTGGAGAAGCCGCCAATATCGGAGCCGGAACCATCACTTGTAATTATGATGGAAAATCCAAACACCGAACGATCATTAACAAGAGCGCCTTCATCGGGAGTAATGCTTCCCTGGTGGCTCCTGTGACGATTGGAGAGGGAGCCACGATCGCTGCCGGTTCCACTATTACTGAAGATGTCCCCCCGGAGGGGCTTGCCTTTGGACGTGCGCGGCAAGTGAACAAAGCGTCCGGCCGAGGGGCCGAGGAGGACGAACCGGATGATCGATAGACACTTGAAGCTCATCGCAGGGAACGCCAATTTGCAGTTGGCCAAAGAGATTTCATCCGAGCTTGCAACTGACATCTGCGATGCCCTTATCGGAACCTTCGGCGATGGCGAGATTCGCGTTCGCATTCACGAGACTGTTCGAGGTGCCGATGTCTTCGTGCTTCAGCCGACGTGTCCCCCTGTCAACGACAACTTGATGGAGTTGTTAATCCTCATCGATGCTCTACGTAGGGCATCGGCGCGGAAAGTGATCGCCGTCGTTCCCTACTATGGGTACGGTCGCCAAGACCGCAAGGATATCGGCCGTGTTCCCATATCTGCTCGACTGGTTGCTAACATGATCGAAACTGCCGGGGCTGATCGTGTTCTAACGATGGATCTCCATGTGGGACAGATTCAGGGGTTCTTCAATATTCCGGTGGATAACTTGCGTTCTGACTTCATCTTCGCAGAGTACATGCGTTCAGTTGTGGGAGACATGGACGACATCGTCATCGTCGCCCCGGACATAGGAGCGGCAGGACGTGCCAGGTTGTTAGCGGAACGAGTGGATGCTCCTCTTGCTGTACTCGAAAAGCGACGTTCCCAAGACGGCAAGTTTGTCAAGGTATTCAACGTCATTGGCGATGTTGAGGGCAAGCGTGCAATTCTTGTCGACGACATGGTTGCCTCGGGAGGTACGTTGGTCAAGGCAACCGAGATTCTATTGGAAAGCGGAGCAACCGAAGTCTCGGCCTATTGCACGCACGGCGTTTTCAGTGGGGATGCTGTTTCCATTCTGGAGGCTTCGCCCTTGAAAAGGGTTGTAGTCACCAATACCATCATTAACCAATGCGCTCTACAGAGTGACAAGATTGACTATGTTTCTGTGGGGGGGCATCTTGCCAAGACGATCCGCCAAGTGTTTGAGGATCGTTCGGTAAGCTTGTTGTTCCCTCATTATTAGGAAGAACGATTCGGGGAGTATCGAATGCATACGCTACAAGTCAAAGAAAGGGCTGTTGGAAATGCCCGAGAACTACGTAGAACGGGATTCGTTCCCGGTGTTGTCTATGGTCCATCCATTGAGTCTACGCCGATCGTCATTGGAAGGAAGGACTTGCAGGTCCTATTCTCCCAGATCACGCGTAGCTCTCTGATCAACCTAGCTATCACAGGCGAGGAATCGCGGGAATTCGACGTCTTTCTTAAGGTCGTCGATTACGATCCGATCACGGATGAGCCGCTTCACGTCGATTTCTATCACCCGGACGTGGGCAGCCCACTGAAGTTGCAAGTTCCCGTCAAAACCGTCGGCGAATGTGTGGGCATTAAGAGTGGAGGCATCCTTAACGTGCAATTCAACACGATTCGTGTGCATGGATTGGCAAAGGATGTTCCAGCTCTGATTACGCTTGACGTAAGTGATCTTGATATGGGCGATTCGATTTATGTTCGAGATGTAGATTTCGGGGAAGTTGAACCGATGCTTCCGCAGGATCGAACGATCGTTACCGTCATTGCACCTCGCGGATTGCTCGCTGAAGATGAAGAGGTAGAGGGCGAGGAAGCTGAACTCGCCGAAGGCGAAGAGGGCGAAGAGGGCGAAGCAGAAGCACCAGAAGAAGCTGCTGCAGAGGAATAGTCGTGACCAAGGCAGTCTTTGGGCTTGGAAACCCGGGACTGCCTTATGCGCTCACGCGCCATAACATTGGATTCGAGGTTATCGATCTGTATCGCAAGATACATCGAACTCGAAAGAAGGGGCGGATCGAAGGTTCCGCCCTTGTCTATTCCATCGATGATCTGTTGCTGATCAAGCCGATGACCTACATGAATGAATCCGGAATGGCTGTACGTGCGGTGTTGGAAAGACATCGAGTTGAACCGTATGACGCCCTGATTGTGTATGACGATTTGGATCTGGTGTTGGGGCGCATCCGTATACTGGCTGCAGGTGGAGCTGGTTCGCATAAGGGCATGCAGTCCGTCATCCGAGCTCTGGGGACGGAAGAAATCCCGAGACTCCGAATTGGAATTGAAGGTGAGGCACGCGAAGAATCAGGTCGTGATTTCGTGCTTGATCGATTCAGTAAGAACGAGTGGAACCAAGTACTTCCTGCTGTACAAAGCGCGGTGGAGGCGATTGACGTGTTTTGCGGCCGCGGAATCGACGAAGCGATGACTCGATTCAACCGATGGGGATAGCGGTTGCCTAAGCTTGACCGAAGCGTATACTGTGTGCGATTTGGGATTAAACCCCTCAGGAGGATCAGATGTACGATCGTTTCTCGCGGGAATCGATGGAGATGATTGCCGTCTCGCAGGAAGAAGCCGAGGTTTGGCACCACAGTTACGTGGGGACCGAGCATCTGTTGCTGGCGTTTTTAAAGGTATCCGACTCCGAAGTTCATCAATTTCTAACGTCTCAAGGTGCTACTTACGAGAAAGTTGCATCCATGATCGAGGAAGAGAAAGGGCGCGGTGCCGTCCGCTTGTCAGCTGAAGATCTGGAGCCGACGCCGAGGTTGAAGCGCGTCATGAAGCTCAGCTTCGAGGAAGCCCGACGCTCGAATCTTAATGCCATTCTCCCCGAGCACCTGCTGATGGGCATGCTGCGAGAAGGTGAGGGAACCGGCGCCGCCTTGCTGCATCATCTTGAGATAGATCTCAACAAGGCTCGAGGCTATTTCCTGCCGTCTTCAGGTATCGGAATGACCGTGCGGTCAACAACACGGCGCCCCAAAAAGCAAAAAGGCGACCTTTCCGAATTTGGACGGAATCTGGTGGAAGAAGCCGCTGCCGGAAAACTCGATCCGGTCATCGGACGGGATGAGGAGACAGAGCGAATCATTCAGACCCTCACGCGCCGCAAGAAGAATAATCCGGCCCTGATTGGAGAATCCGGCGTCGGAAAGACGGCTGTGGTTGAAGGCCTTGCCCAACGCATCGCCCAAGGCGATGTCCCGGCTATATTGCAGAACAAGGAGATTCTGGAGCTCGACATGGCCTC
>JAGLYB010000063.1 GCA_023132545.1 Candidatus Bipolaricaulota bacterium | reverse complement strand
AGCTTCGATATCGAGATCTCGGATGTGTTCGAGTTGGCTCCACACGAGGACATGGAGACCTACGCACCGTTCCACATCTCGGTGGCGGCAACAGCAATTCATGGTGGAGAGGAAAAGCTGTGGTATTCAGAGGATGCCGAGGGCACTCCTGCGTTGAACTTGACCCAACAGTCAACGGAGTCGCATCTTGTCTTTTGACCTTTCGGGAACATCTGAGCTCAAGCCCTCATTCCTAGGATTCGCATCCTGCTTCTCTTAGTACCCAACGAACTGTTGCGTCACCAACCTGGACGTTTGGCAGGTTTGCCTGCCAAACTCCAACGAACTGAGGTCATTTGACCTTAGTTTGCCGACCCTGCGCGAGGAGATTTAGGTGTTTGCCTTCGCTTTAGATTGCGCAGTAACAAAGATACTGCCGTTCTTTGCGAGAGCACGGGATTCGCATTCTGCTATCCCAGGCAACTTATTCTGGACGTTCGCATCCTGCGATGTCGATCTTTCTGGTTGACAGAAGGCATTCATTCGGTATAGTAGTTATACCATAGAATTCGAATTCGATCCGGGAAAGAGCACATCAAACAAACATAAGCATGGCATTGACTTCGTTGTAGCTCAAGCGTTGTGGGAAGATCCTGACCGACTGCAAGTGCCCGCGAGGACTCAGGGAGAACTAAGATTCATGCTAATCGGGGAAATCCGTGGTGAGCACTGGTCGGCTATCTTCACGCCCAGAGAAGATAGGATTCAGATTGTCTCCGTCCGCCGTTTACGGACGAAAGAGGTGGATGCATATGAAAACTGAGGAATTCGACAAGAAATTCGAAAAAGGCGAGGACGTCTCAGCGCACTTAGACTTCTCCAAAGCTACCCGTCCGGGCAGAGAACAGAAGAGAGTCAACGTAGACTTCCCGGTCTGGATGATCCAGTCCCTTGACCGAGAAGCCAAGCGACTCGGTGTTCCCAGGCAGTCTGTGATCAAGGTCTGGATCGCGGAGCGTCTTGAAAGGCCAAGGCGAACTGACGCGCACTGAGGCCTTCAGACCTCAGCGCGTTGAATTAGACGAGGTTGCGTAAACGGGGTTGCATCTTGTCTTTTGACCCTTCGGGGACGTCGGGTGTCAAACCGTCTTTGTCTTCTTTCTGACCCTGTTTCGTGTTTCTCTCCGCGCCCCTGCGTCTCTGCGCGAGAAAAGCTTGGTTTTGCATTCCTCTTCTTGGCGAGGCGCTCTGGCTCTCTCCACGATAGTGTGCCACCATCGGATACAATTGGATCTCGAACTCAACTATTCATCGGAGGAATTGAGAATGCCAAAGGGATTGCTGATTGGGGGCTTGCTGTTGATCGTTTGGGGAATCGTGGCGATGGGCACGCCGGAGATCCACGTCGATCAACCGGTGTACGATTTCGGCTCCATCGGCCTGGGGTACATGATCAAGCACACGTTCATTCTGCAGAACACGGGCAATCAGACGTTGGAGATCGTCTATATTCGTGCATCGTGTGGCTGCGCCACCACCGATCTGCCCATCGATCGATTGGCTCCAGGTGAATCCGTTCCTCTCGAAGTTCTCGTTGTTGCGGATCATGTCACCACAAAAGATGTAAGGGTCTATATACACACCAATGCGCCTGACG
>JAGLYB010000062.1 GCA_023132545.1 Candidatus Bipolaricaulota bacterium | reverse complement strand
TCAGCTTGGCCGATGTCCCGGCTGACCGGGCAATCTTTGCCCCGCTGCCTGGAGAGAATTCCAAGTTATGGATGATGGCACCCAGAGGGATGCGGTCTAAAGGCATCGAGTTTCCCACGCGAATTTCCGCAGTTTCGCCCGATTCAACCATGGCCCCGATTTCAAGCTCTACTGGAGCTACAATGTAGCGCTTTTCACCGTCCACATAATGCAACAAGGTGATCCAGGCCGATCGGTTGGGATCGTATTCACGCGTAGCAACGCGAGCAGGAATCCCGTCCTTCCCACGCGTGAAATCGATCATGCGATAGCGGCGCTTGTGGCCACCGCCGCGGAAGCGGGACGTAATTCGGCCTTGGCTGTTGCGCCCGCCGGTTTTCTTGATGGGTCGCAGCAGGCTCTTCTCGGGTGCGACTTTGCACAACTCCGAAAAATCGGGAAGCTCTGCATGGCGACGTCCCGGGGACGTTGGATTGAATCGTTTTAGCGTCATGTCTTAGCCTCTCATAATTTCGATCCGGTCGCCGGGAGCTAACCGTACGATTGCTTTTCGCCAGCGGGGAGTTCTTCCCTGCAGTTGGCTCATGCGCTCTCGTCGCGGCTTGCCCTTTCGATTGGCCGTCCAAACCTTTTCAACTTTGACATCAAAAAGATTCTCAACAGCTTTGCGGATCTGGATTTTGTTCGCACCGAGCGCCACGCGGAACGAGTACTTCCGCTCTTCCATCTTCTGCCACGTCTCTTCAGTAAGAATGGGAGCGAGCAGAACATCCTCGTGATGATCGAACCTTGCCATGGCTAAAACCTCTCCGTCAGTTCTTCTACTGCCTTCGCCGTCATCAGAAGATGGTCATGACGAAGGATGTCATAAACGTTGACCCCCCCGCAAGCGATGCACTTGGCTGTGGGGAGATTGGTAAACGATTTCTTTACGGCGCGATTGTACTCGTCCGTTGCAACAACGACCAGCGTCTTGCCCGAAAGCTCCAACCGGTTTAGCAACTCGACAGCCGCTTTTGTCTTCGGAGTTTCAAACTGGATTTGGTCGATCAGTGCGACATCACCCGAACTGGCACGATCAGATAAGGCAGCCGCAAGTGCGCCCAACTTCATCTTCTTAGTCAGTTTCGACTCATAGGATCGCGGCTTGGGGCCAAAGATGGTTCCACCACCAACCCATATCGGCGAGCGCCGGGAACCAGAACGCGCGCGGCCAGTACCTTTCTGTCGCCACGGCTTGCGACCACCCCCCCTGACTTCGCCTCGGGTCTTGGTAGAATGCGTTCCCTGACGTCGATTGCCCATCTGCATTCGTACGACGCGGTACAGTAGATCTTCGTTAATGTTGGCAGCGAACATCCGATCGTCAAGCGACGTTGTCTGCGGATCGCTCGCCGCGGCAAATGAGTAGAGTTTCGCTTCAGCCATGGCGTTTCCCCAATTCAAGAATGGTCCCACGCGAGCCCGGCGTGGAACCCTTGACAATGAGCAGGTTCCTCTCCGGATCAACCCGAAGGACTCGAAGCGCCCGCACGGTAGTACGGCGTGATCCCATCTGTCCAGGGAGCTTCTTCCCTTTGATGACGCGGCCCGGCTTAACGCAGTTTCCTACTGAACCGGGACGTCGATGAAAATGGGACCCGTGTGTCGCAGGCCCCCCCGCAAAATTCCATCGCTTCACGACACCCTGGAAACCGTGGCCCTTGGATGTCCCTGCGATATCAACCTTGTCACCTTCTTCGAATAAATCCACACTCAGTTTGTCGCCAACGGTGTAGTCTTCCGGATTGTCGATACGAATCTCAAACAAGTGGCGATGCGGTGCTACGCCCGCCTTCCCAAAATGTCCGGCAAGAGGACGGGTCACTTTCGTTTCTTTGACCTCTTCATATCCGAGTTGTAGCGCATTGTATCCGTCAGATTCAATCGTCTTAATTTGAACGATCGTGCATGGATCCGTTTCGATAACGGTAGCGCCGACAGCTTGGTCATCGACGAAGAGCTGGGTCATCCCAATCTTTCGTCCAAGTATTCCGCGAGCCATGATCTGCCAACCTCCGTCTACAGTTTAATTTCGATATCAATTCCAGTAGGAAGCTCGATATCCATCAAGGAATTAATCGTCTCCGAGGTCGGCTCTTTGATGTCCAAAAGGCGAGTATGAATCCGACGCTCGAAGTGCTCCATCGATCGCTTGTCAATATGCGGCGATCGCAATACAGTATAGATACGCCGCTGAGTGGGCAGAGGAATGGGGCCAGCAATCTTAGCGCGCGTCTCCTTGGCCGATTCAACGATTTTGCGAATCGAGATGTCAACGAGCTCGTGGTCATATCCCCGCAGTTTGATACGAATCTTCTCTCTTGCCATTTCTAATATCCTCTGCTTCGAATGATCTTCTCTTTCAGCCCTTCGGGAACGAGATCATAGCGCTCAACGCGCAATGAGTACGCAGCCCTCCCTTGGGTTAAAGAACGCAGCCGTGTGGCATATCCGAATGTCTCAGCCAGCGGTACAGCAACGCGCAGAATCTGCACGCTTTCACGCTGCTGCAGCTCCCGGATTTCCCCTCGCCTGCGAGCCAGGTCCTCCATTACCTCACCCAGATAATCCGCAGGTGTGATCACTTCGCCTTCCATGATTGGCTCTAGAAGCTTAAACACACCCTCACTGTACGCTCGGTGCAACGCACCAGCTGTTGCAGCTCGAAACGCCAGTTCAGACGAGTCAACTGGATGAAAAGATCCACCGATTATGGTGGCTCCAATATCGGCCAGAGGATAACCCGCAACAGGCCCATTTGTCAATGTACCCCGAAGTGCGCTTTCAATGGGACTTCTATACTCTTTTGGGATCTCTTCAGCGGGTGCAGTGAAGTCAAACGTGAACCCGCCGCCACGCTTGAGTGGCTCTAGCTTAATCCGCACATGAGCGAATTGCCCTTTGCCTGCCGCCTGCTTGTCGAATCGCTCCTCTATCTCAAGAGGGCAAGTCAACGTCTCTCGATAGGCAACCTGCGGCTGTCCAACATGAACCTGCATGTTGAATTCATCCCGCAATCTTCTGACCAAAACCTCCAGATGCAGTTCGCCCATTCCGGCCAGGATCGTCTGATTGGTAGATTCGTCCGTGCTCACGTGGAATGTCGGGTCTTCGATAGAAAGCGTTCTCAGAGCGGATAACAGATCATCGAATTCGGCTTCAGTTCTCGGCTCCACGGCAATGAAGACAACAGGGTCCGGGAATTCGATCTTTTCGAAAAGAATCGGCGCGTTCTTGTCGGCAAGGGTGTCCCCCGTGGAGATATCTTGAGACCCGACAATGGCCACGATGTCGCCGGCAATCGCTTGCTTCAGGGGAATGCGTTGATTGGCATGCATTCGGAAGATCTTGGAAATCCGCATGCCTTTCCCGCTGGATACGTCATAGGCATGGCCACCGGCATCCAGCTGCCCCGAATACACACGGATGAACACCAAGCGACCGGCGTAGCGATCGGACACCACCTTGAAGGCCAATGCCGAAAACGGTTCGTCGGGATCTGCGTGTCGCTCCTCGTCCGAGTCCACTCCGCGAATCGCGGGGATGTCAACGGGCGAAGGGAGGTAGCGAATGATCGCGTCCATCAGAATCTGGATGCCTTGGTTCTGAAACGCGGATCCGCCGACAACGGGAATCATGCCTGCTTCGATGCATCCTTTGCGCAAGGCAGCGTGGAACAGGTCGGGGGGGATGTCTTCCTCAGCCAAGAACAGCTCCATGATAGCGTCGTCAACCTCAGCAACGCGCTCGATGGCGGTTTCGCGAAGTCGTTCCGCCTCGTCAACGATTTCAGCAGGAATGTCACGTTCTTCAAATTCAACGCCGAGGGATTTCTCATCCCATACCAGAAATCGCCGTTCGATTAGGTCGACCAGTCCTTCTGTCCTGCGATCTTCGTTGCGAAGCGGAAGGATCAATGGAACAGCACACACGCCGAGCCGATCTTCGATCATCTCGAGGGTGCCAATGAAGTCTGACTCGACGCGATCGAGCTTGTTAACGAAGGCGATCCTGGGGATGTTGTAGCGGTCGGCTTGTCTCCATACCGTTTCAGATTGCGATTCAACCATCTCTACACCTGAAAAGACGACGACACCACCATCGAGAACTCTCAGAGAGCGTTCCACTTCGGCTGTAAAGTCAACGTGCCCGGGTGTATCGATGATATTGATTCGATGATCAAGCCAAGAACAGGTCGTCGCTGCAGAGGTAATGGTGATCCCTCGCTCACGCTCCTGGATCATCCAGTCCATTTCAGTATCGCCCTCATGGACTTCGCCCATCTTGTGGATCTGACCGCTATAGAAGAGGATACGCTCAGTCGTTGTGGTTTTACCTGCATCGATATGAGCCATGATGCCGATATTTCTGACCTTGTCTAGGCTCACTGAGGCATCCATAACATCCTCTCTTCAACGCAAACTTGAACTGCAACGGAGAAAAGGGAAGACAAGAATTCGCTTAGCTGTCTGCTACCAGCGATAGTGCGCGAATGCCTTGTTTGCCTCAGCCATGCGATGTGCGTCGAGCCTTTTGTTGTACGCTTTGCCTTCTTTGCGCGAAGCGTCCAGAATCTCACCGGCCAGCTGTGCAGCCATGGTGTTTTCTCCTCGAGCACGGGCAGCAGCAACAATCCATCGTAAGGAAAGCGCAATTTGACGATCCTGAGGAACTTCGTATGGGACCTGGTAGTTGGCACCACCGACTCGGCGGGTTCGAACTTCAAGTCGCGGCGAGCAGTTGGCAAGCGCCTCATTGAACACTTCAAGCGCCGTCTGCTCGCTTCGTTCTTCCACAAGCGTCAATGCCGAGTAAACAATGCGCTTTGCCGCCGACTTCTTTCCCTCCAGCATTACGTAATTGATCAACTTGGAAAGAAGTTGGCTGCCATATTTCATATCAGGGTTCACATTACGGCCTGGTAGTTTCATCGAGCTCTCCTAGCTTCCCTTCTTGGCGCCATACTTCGAGCGCCCTTGCTGACGACCGTCTACGCCCTCGGAGTCTAAGGTCCCCCGGACAATGTGATATCTCACGCCGGGAAGGTCCTTGACACGGCCGCCGCGCACCAACACCATCGAATGTTCCTGCAAGTTGTGTCCTTCACCACCGATGTAAGCGGTCACTTCTCTGCCGTTACTCAGACGAACACGCGCCACTTTACGAAGTGCGGAGTTCGGCTTCTTGGGCGTACGTGTGTAAACACGCGTACATACGCCTCGGCGCTGCGGGCAGGAATCAAGTTGGGGCGCCTTGCTTTTCTTGCGCTTCGGCTTCCTTCCCATACGGATCAATTGATTAATCGTCGGCATAGTCTCTCCTAAGAATTGAAACGGATTATAGAACCTGACCCAACCTCATTCAACCTGAGTCTCGGACTCAGCATCCGGCACAGAAGCGGTTTCAGCCTCAAGTGTCTCTTCGGTTTCCGCGTCCGCAAGCCCAACTAACAGGCCGGCGACTTTGAAATTCGTTCCAGAAGGGATCCTCTTTCCTACAATGATGCTTGGCTTGAGTCCAGAGAGGTCATCTACCTCGCCTCGTAAAGCAGCCTCAGACAGCACCTTGGTCGTACGCTGGAACGACGCAGCAGAGAGCCAGCCCTTGGTTTGTAGGGCCGCTCGCGAGATTCTCAGAAGCTCACGCTCGCCGTCAGGATATCCCTTGGCAAGCAGCGGAACCTCGACCGTTTCTTCGCCATGTATCACAAACACCCTCGAAATCCCCATTTTGGTCGCTCGCTCCATCAGCTCTTGAGTCAGCGCAGTACCGCTGGTGGCGATCAGATGCCCACCAGTAGCAATATCTTCCGTCAACGGTTCACCAAGCACATCCTGTCGCAACCGTTCGGCTTCCTGATTCAACTGGGTGAGCTCACGAATCTCTTTTCGGAACTCCTCAAGCGTCACCGAATCACCGAGCAAGAATCTCGAATCGCCACGATCAATGATGCGCACATTATTCAGAATCTGGCGGATGATTACTTCAAGATGCTTGTCGTTGATATCTACGCCCTGCTGTTTGTAAACCTTGTGAATCTCGTTCAGCAGGTATTGGCGGGCCTTGTTCACTCCGGCAGTCTCCAGCAGGGTATGAGGCGCCACAACACCCTTGGTGAGCAAGTCGCCCTCTTCAACCTTGTCGCCCACTCTGACCGTGAGGGCTTTGTCAATCTTGACGATGCTCTTGGGCTGTAGATGAACCGTAGCGATACCCTTTTTCTTGGTGATCGATTCCACCATGACTTCGCCCTTGTGAGCGATTTCGAGTGCCAACACGCTCTCACCAGACTTCACAGTTGCTCCATGACGCTTGGTAACACGTAAATCCGAAGTCAACCGCATCCTCAAGCTGTCCCCGTCAGGGTTGTACACCACGATCCGGTCAGACAGAAGCAAGATTGTTCCTTCAACCTCAGTAGCGACGAACACGGGCTTCGATCGAGAGGTGAGCTGGTCGCCCTCCTTGATCTTTGCCCCCGCTTTAACCATCAGACGAGCGCCAAACGGGATTTCGTACTCGGTCACCTCTCCGTCGTCACTCACAAGAGCGATTCTGCGTTCCTCGCCTTCCGGAATCTGAACAACCGCGTCTCGATCGGCGATGATGCCTTCAATGTTGAATCGTTCGGTCAAGGCTTCTCCCTCAGAGACCCGATCGCCGTCCTTCACTTTCGGCTGAACGTCAATTGGCAACGTGTAGCTACGATCCCCAGCAGAGATATCGGTAATGAATAGCTCCTGGGAGCCGTCGTCAAGATCCAAAATGTAAAGCTCTCCCGCACAGGGACTAGACGGATTGATCAATGCGTCAACATCGAGCTGCTCGCCTGCCTCTGCTTTAAGTATGGAAACAGGCAGTCGAGCTACACGAATCTCTCCTGTCACTTCTATCTGGTCATCACCCGTCGCCGTTGGAGTGATGTTGGTAATGTACCCATCAAGCGGAGAAATGCCCGCTTCGCCACTCTTCATGGTTTTTCGGGCTTCGAACAACTCCTCTGCGCGCGGTAGTCCCTGCGTGATGTCATCACCAGCAACTCCTCCGGTATGGAAGGTACGCATAGTAAGCTGCGTTCCCGGTTCTCCAATTGATTGCGCTGCGATTACGCCTACGGCCGTCCCCAGCGCTACCGGCTGATGGTTACTCATGTCAAAGCCATAGCAGAGCTGGCAAATTCCATTGGCAGTTTCACACGTCATCGGCGAACGGATCACGATCCGAGGTCGTACTCGAACTGTCTTGATCTTCCCTTCCTTCAGCGCGTCAATGTGGCGCGGTGTCAGAAGCTCATCCGCCTTGATAAGAACGCGGTCAGTTTTGGGATTCTTGATTGCAGCCACGTTCTTTGTCCCGATCATCCGCTCCCGTTCGGCCGGTTTCTTCATCGACAGTTCGCATTCCAATCGTCCGAGATGATCGGCAACGTCCTGAGAAATCCACTGGTTGGCATCCACTAGAATCTCACCGGATGCAGGGTCAACCACTGGCTCAGCAGACACACGACCATAGATACGCTCGTCAATCGACTCCATGACTTCGGTCTTGCTGAACCAAAGCGGATCGATATCGATTCCCTGCGAGGTCCCACAATCCAACTCGGTAATAATGGTATCTGAGGATGCATCTACCAATCGACGCGTAAGATAGCCGGAATCGGCTGTCTTGAGCGCTGTGTCAGCGGCTCCCTTGCGTCCACCATGGGTCGAAATGAAATATTCCATCATGTCCAAGCCTTCTCTGAAGTTGGAAATGACAGGGCGTTCGATAATCTCTCCCGAAGGACCGACCATGGGGCCACGCATTCCGCAGAGCTGTTTCACCTGGTCAGGTCCACCGCGAGCACCTGAAGTAACAATACCATAAACAGGATTGAATCGATGCCGCTTCAGGTTGGCCATGGTGGCAACTTCAACTTCATCGACCGTTCGACGCCAGATTCGAATGACCGCAAGCTTGCGCTCTTCTTCTGTCGACAGCCCCATGCGATACATCGTCTCAATTCGCTGAACCGCAGCCGACGAATTACGAACGATGTCTTCCTTCTCCTCGGGGATCAAACAATCTTTCAGTGAGATCGTCAAGCCGGATTGGGTTGCATACTTGAATCCCAGATCCTTGAGGTCGTCCAGGACTTCGGCCGTCCTCTGCCAGCCGAATTCATGATAGCACCTTCGTATAACTCGCCGAATCTCGCTTCGGGTCATCACGCGATTGTAGTCTCGGACGGATTCCGGGAAAATTCGGTTTAGTTCCGCACGTCCCAGCGTCGTCTCGATTCGTTTGCCATCAATGCGGATTTGCACCGGGCTATGCAGTTCAAGTACACCCTCTTCGTTGGCCTTGCGCGCCTCGTCGATATCTCGGAATGCTTTACCCGCACCCTTGCCATCCTTCACTTCTATCGTCAAATAGTAATAGGCATAGACAGGATCCTGGGTCGGCAGACTGATCGGCTCACCGTCCGACGGCGAAAGGATGTTTCTCGGCGCAGCCATCAGCTCGCGTGCTTCACGAATAGCCTCTTCGGAAAGAGGAAGATGCACGGCCATTTGATCGCCATCGAAGTCAGCGTTGTATGGAGGACAAATGAGCGGATGGATGTGAATGGCTTCTCCGTCCACAAGTACAGGCTCGAACGATTGCATGGACAGACGATGTAGCGTCGGTGCCCGATTCAGCAGGACAGGATGATCCTTGATCAGCTTGTCGAGAATGTCCCACACCTCAGGCATCTCACCCGCGAGGGCACGATTCTTGATTTCATCGAAGTCCGAAAAGGTTGTTGTCTCAAGGTGATGCAGAATGAACGGCTTGAACAGCTCAAGCGCCATCTTCTTGGGAAGCCCGCACTGATGCAGCTTTAGAGTCGGATCCACCACGATGACGGCGCGACCCGAATAGTCCACACGGCGTCCAAGGAGGTTGCGCCGCAGTCGCCCATGCTTACCGTGGATACGTTCGGATAGCGATTTCAGCGGGCGATTGTCGCGCCCGCGGATTGGGCTTTCCTTCTTCTCATTGTGGATCAGGGCATCAACCGCTTCTTGCAGCATCCGTCGTTCATTTCGAAGGATGACTTCCGGCGCGCCCATGTCAATCAGCTTCTTGAGACGATTGTTGCGGTTGATAATTCGACGATAGAGGTCGTTGAGGTCGGTCGTAGCAAACTTGCCGCCTTCCAGCTGAATCATGGGACGGAGGTCGGGAGGCAAAATCGGAATAACTTCCATGATCATGTCTTGGGCGTTGTTCCCGGACTGGCGCACTTGATCGACAATCTCCAGTCGGCGAATGATCCGTCGGCGATTCCCGGCTGCCGTTTCGCGGTTCAGCTGCTCGGTCAACGAACGATGAAGCTCGTGCATGTCAAGAACTTCCAACAGCCCCTTGAGACCGGCTGCTCCGGTAGCAGCGATAAATCCATCGGGATAGATTCTCTCGTAGGCCCGCTTCTCCAGATACGACAGGTGGGCCCCCAATTCAAGCGGAACCGCCGAATTCTTGATGCGTGTCACGATAAAGATAAGGCTGTCCAAAATCTCGCGATCGAGCACTTCCCCCTTGAGGGATGTGCCATAGCGATCGGCCAACATCTCAAAAGCCGTCTGAGAACAGAGTTCATCAACAGGCCCTTCGGCGATGATCGTTCCTTCATCGACTTCGTCGCCTTCTTCAACAAGAAGATCGACGTCGCCAATGATGGGGTACTCGATCGATCCGATGACGACGGAAATGAATTTCTCTCCGTTGGTAAGCTGACGATCTTCGATGGTTACGCGGCCCGCTTCATCCGCCGGGATTCTCGGCGAATCTTCTACATAGTACGCAGGTTCCACTTCAAACGAAAATACCTCGGATAGCACGTTGACTTCAGAGGAATACAGGCTCTCGCCAGGGCGCACTTCTTTGCAGTCCGAAGTCGTCACCAAGTAGAGCGCCTCCTCCATGGGTTCTGTCTCGTAGTAGGCGATCCGCTGCAATTCGCGCTTCTTCATTCCAAGCAAGCGGCTCAACAAGCTGGAAACACCCTTCAAGAACCAGAAGTGGACGACAGGGCTTGCCAGCTGAATATGTCCCATGTTTACACGGCGCACCGATGAATCGGTCACCAACACATGGCACTTCTCGCATGTGATGCCTTCGTACTTCTTCCCCTTATACTTTCCACATGCGCACTCGTAGTCATTGGCCGGTCCAAAAATCTCTTCAGCATACAACCCGCCACGTTCTGCGCGGTGAGTTCGGTAGTTGATCGTTTCGGATTCCGTGATCTCCCCGTGAGACCAATTTAGAATCACTGAAGGGGGAGCAAGCTGAAGTTTGATGCGTTTGATATCGTCACCCGAAATCACTTCTCACCTCGTTTAGTTATTGCATTCTCGCGGTGGAAGACACAAAGGACGTGTCGCTGATCCGCCACCACTGACAGCACGTGCCGTAGCCCGAGCCGATTTAGTCCTCCGTCTCTGCTCCAATCTCAAACCAGAGACAGTCAATTCTATTGTTACGCGTTTGTTTGCTCTCCCAATTGCGCTTCGATAGCCTAATTGCGCACGTTCGCTTCCCTGTTCGATATCGCTGATCCATGACGGATACCGCTTTACCTTTGTCGAATCGTACCCTGCGCATTGCGCTTGAATCTCCTTATTGTTACGATTCAGAATCTGATGGGATCTGTGACAAACTCCGCATCCAGAAGCCATAAATAGGCATAGCTTTCCCCTTTCCCTGCGGGGAAATCATCAGCTCTCCGTCTCATTTCTTCCATTCATCGCCAATCTTTCTGCAGATTTGACGAACAAACGGGAAGTATAGCTCCAATACAAAGGTTTTCAAGCAGCGAATACACGCTGAGATGGCAAGCCAAGTGGGATCAATTCCAGATCGTCCCGCTCTTCAAGCTCCTCAACCGATGCAAACGGCTCCACGTTTAGCAACTGTCGTTCATCCTCGGATTCCAGTCGATAATAGACAGGGATCGTAGCCATTCCACTGACACGCGCATAGGTTGCCGTAAGCCTAGCCACAAACTCGATGATTCGTTTCTTCTCAGCTTCGCTCTTGGTATCCCAATTCGTTCGTAGCAGCGTCATTGGACCATGGGGAGTAGCCGGATAGAGCCTCAAGTCTTGGGGTAGGAAGTAGTTCTGCAATTCACGCTTCTCGTTCTCATCGGAAGCCAAAACAATTCGAAGATCGGGGGCTGCTTTGAAGTACATGGGAAAATCCAGAAGATAGAGAGCGTTCAGCGTAACCACTTCTTCTTTGAACAGCGCCGCTACTCGCTCACCAAATCCTGGAGCCATCAGCTTGCACCGACACTCTGATCTCACGGGATCTACAAGATCCAGCCCCAATTCGTCCGCCACACTTAGCAGAAGCTCTTCAATTCCGCCGGTATTGCGCGTCTGCGATTTCACATCTGCCCATGAGCTCAAGTCGTTGGGGACACTGAGCAAATTATCCGTGAGAAGAGGATTCAGAATGCGACCTTCCAGACCTTCTCTGGCAGCAAAGGAGGCAATATCCTGCGCCTCAAGCCCGTGTTTGCCTGGAATGCATCCTGTCACTACATAATCAGCCCCAATGCGCTCCATGTACCTTGCAGTCTTGGAGAATAGGAGTGATTGACAACTACGGCAGCTTTCCGACAGCGAGAACTCTCCTTCATCGGTCAGAGCGATCAGATCCTGATACTCTTTCTTGATGGATTGCGTCCGGAACGTGGTTCCCGACCATTCGGATTTGACCAACTGCCGAAGTTCTTCACATTCACGCGAAAATGGCGATCGGAAATAGAGCAGTTGAACACTGCTCACTTGCGGATGGCGCTCAACGAGCTTGGTAGCTACACGACTCGCCAAACTGCCTGAAAAAAGCGACAAAACCTTTACCACGCCCTACCCCGCCCCCCGGTGCTCTACCGTCGTGGTTCGATCAGTCCGAAATTCCCATCTCTCCGTCGATAAATGATTGCAACCTGATCCGTTTCAACGTCGACAAAAACCAGGAATTCTTTGTCAATCGCATCCAGCTGCAACGAGGCTTCTTCAGCCGTCATTGGTTTCTGAAAATACGCTTCAGAACGCACGATGCGCTTTCCTGGGATCTCCTCTTCCGCCCCATCAATCTGGATGCCAGCAGTTGATCGGCCCTTCACATCCAGAAGCTGATCCTTGAACTTGACCAGTTGCCGCTTCAATCGATCAATGGCCTTGTCAATCGACGCATACATGTCCGTTGACTCTTCGCGGGCATCGATCTGTTTCCGATTGATTAGATGCGCATGGAAATCTGCGATCTGTCGCTCTTTCTCAACCGAAAGAACGACATCAACACTGACAATCCGATCAAAAAAACGCTCAAGTGCTTCGGTCTTCTCAATGACGTAGTCACGAAGTGCCGGACTAGCGTCAGTATGACGTCCAGCGATTTTGATCTTCATCCGCGCCTCCTTATCGGAAACTATAGCAGAAAAGGAGAGACTGGTCAATTCAGGCTACAACTGAAGAAAGCTGAAATCGGCTATTACTCTATGCCTAAGCTATCATCGGCAACCGATCCCGGAGCAAGCGGGTCACGTGATGTAACCCATTGTCTCCAATGTCAGGCTGAAAAACTCTGAATTCCCGATTCACGAACGTTCTCAACGCACTTCGATAAAGAGTGCCAGAGGTTCTTCGCTCACGCTGGATCAGACCGGAATTGAGAAATCCTTGAGGAGGATCCTCATCAATCAGTTCCTGAGGACAGCTTGTCCATGCCGCAATCTGGTGAGCTGAATAAGCACCGGGCGAATGTTCAATCAAGAAAGCCAGAACCCTGCGATGCAACATTTCCTCACGAGAGAAGCGGGAGATAAGTCGCTCGATGTGCTGATTGACTGCCGGCGGCAACAGGCAAGATGTCCCATCGGACTCGTTGCCAACGCCCTGCACCAAAGCAGTGATCAATTCAGGCTCGTCGAGGGAAGCAACCTGCACTGATTCCGTAATGTCGACAGTCGAATCGTCCGCGACCACTACAGGGAGGCTATTCGATACTCGAACCTCTTTCTCGGACAGGCTTCCTGGAGCCAGCACTTCCTTAGCAAAGGACGGGATTTCCAGCTTGATGTATCCAAGGGTGCGCGCTACGTCCTCAAGTTCTGCAATGCGTTGATCCTTCGAACCCATCATCCTCTCCATCATCTCGATTCGTTGCTCAAGCTGTTCGGTAGGGGATTTCGGTCCTTTCCCAACGCGCGCCTTCTCGATGGTCTCAATGATCGAGGCGCTCACACTCCTGAGTTCCGGCGATTTGACGGTTTCCAGAGATGGCGTAAATCCAGCGTGGAAGGTCGACCGCTCGCGCACGTAGATGGGCAAGATGTTGTCACCGTTGACATACATACAATCACCGGTATCCAGCGAGCCAATGATTTCCTTGACCTCACTCTTCCTCCATGGCAGCAGTTCACAGTAGACGCGCATGTCCACTTCATGGACAACTCGGTGCAAGAACAGCATGCCTGCTTGGCTAAGAACATCCTTATCCACCTTGGCACTTCGCTGGGAAACGACAATTCCTCCGAGCCCTCTCTTGCGTCCTCGCAATGCGATGCGAGAGATCATCTCCTTCAGCTCGTTCTTCACGCCCTGAGGAATAAACTCATGTGCTTCCTCAATTCCGATCATGTAGGGCTTGCGAAGGGTTCCCGCCAGATTCCATAGGGCGGACAGGTATGCCTTGAGCAACTCGGTTCGCTCTTCAGACAGGAATCCGCTCAAGTCGAGCACCACGGGCACATTCTGTTCCATGCTCACCTGCGCGATTTCGGGGGCGCAATGAGCATCGATCTCGATCTCAACGCCTTCACCCTTCCCCACCACAAGAACCTCGTACTTCTCCTTAAGGCCGAAGTATTCGCCCTCGAGATCAACAATCGAAAGGGGATAGTTGTTCTCAAGCAGCTCTTCAAAGATGACACCGGCCGTATTGGATTTCCCCGATCCACGAATGCCAAGGATGGCAATACACTGACCGATTAGATCCTCCAGATTGATGTCGAGATCCTTGCTGATGTGTAGTGACTTACCCATTCGTGTCCCCCCGTTCGCCCGCATCTCAGATCATCCGTCAGTCCACGCCAACGTACACAACGTACGTGAAGTGGATACAGAGACAGCCTATGGAGTAGACGAGGAATTCGACAGGGCGCGTGTCCCTTTGGTATCGCCCTTAGTTCTCACTCGACGAAGGAGCATCTTCCTCAATCAAGGTCTGCGCAACTGCAAACGCTTCCTCGCGACTGTGGATATGTCCCGCAAGGATTCGATCATGGACAAGATTGAGGATACGCCCCAGCCGCGGCCCCGGAGAGAGGCCGAGATCCGTCAGATCGTGGCCGTCAATCATTTCGCGAGCGCGCTGCAAGCCACAGACCTGCGCAATGTGATCCATCACTCGGATCGTCTCTCGTAGAATAGGGGCCCACCCTGATGCACGATGAGCACTGGCTTCACAGTCCGCCACCAGCACCTGAAGAAGATCGTAGAACAGCGGATACCTGGCAGATAGCGTTGAGGCCTCTGGAACTTCTCCCTCGCTTAAGAAACGGATCTGTTTTCCTCGGCCCATTCTTGGAAAATCGGCAATTCTCATATGGTGACGCACCAGACTGCTCACCCGTTGGGTTTGCAACTTACTCAACCGCAATCTGCGTCCGATGTCCTTGACCATTCGTGCGCCGATGGCACAGTGCCCGCCCATATTGCGCCCTTCGTTTCGCTCCAAAGCGACCGGCTTGCCGACATCGTGAAGAAGGACCGCCAACTTAACGATCGGGTCGAGAATGAAGTTGTCGGCAACCCGTATCGCCTCGACAGTGTGAACGAACACGTCGCCTTCGGGATGATATTCCTCGGGCTGGGGTATGTCATGGCAGTTTGACAACTCCGGGAGGATGTGCGCCAGCAAGCCAAGATCGTCCAGCAACTCCAGGCCACGGACAGCGTGTGGCGTCTCAAGAATGTGCAACAGCTCAACACCAACTCGCTCAAGAGAGATACTCTGGATCGCGTCGGCATGATCGCGAACAGCCTGAGCGGTCGCTTCATCGATGTCTCCACCGATGCGACAGGCAAAGCGCACCACGCGCATCATCCGCAGGTGGTCCTCGCGAAATCGAACGACAGGATCACCGATGGTGGCCACTCGTCTCGCGACCAAATCCTTTGTGCCTCCCACCAAGTCGATTACATGGCCATCAACAGTGGCCGCGAGTCCATTGATCGTCAGGTCTCTGCGCCGAACATCAGTCTCTAGATCGCGGACCAAATCAACTTTTCCGGGCCAGCGTCCGTCATATTCAGATTCGACTCGGAACGATGCCACTTCGTAGGTTTGACCATTGGGCGCAACGATCAACAAAACACCGAATTCCTCTCCTACTCCGATGATGGTTTGATCGTGAAAGGTGCGCCGAATCTCTTCAGGCAGTGCAGACGTTGCAATGTCGATGTCATCGGGCGGGAAAAGCACGCGCCTTTGCAATTGGGCTTGAAGGCCGTCGCGCACAACGCCGCCGATGAGAACCGCTTCGAATCCCGCGTTCTGCAAACGCGACAGGATCTCCCGTGCAAAGGGATGGGCTTCATAGACGATGTCCGTGGAGATCCGCGTCAACTGGGTCATGGGTTGAATGATTCTACAGACCCGAGAAGTAGTCCGGCAACCACATCCAGGGCGGGCAAGCTAACTCAAGCCCATCACTTGGCCATCATCATCCAAGTCAATACCCATGAACGCCGGTCGGACCGGGAGTCCAGGCATCGTCTGAATGGCTCCGCATAACGGGTAGATGAAGCCGGCGCCAACGCTGGTTCGGACTTCTCCGATGGGAAGCAGGTATCCGGAAGGTACGCCTTTCCATTTTGGATCATGCGAGATGGAAAGCGGCGTCTTGGCCATGCAAATAGGGAAATCACCATATCCGAGAGCTTCGTAATGCTCCAATTGCGATTGTGCCTTAGGACTGAGCACGATCCCATCAGCGCCATAGATCCGAGTGGCGATGGTTTCAATCTTTTTCGCCAACGGAAGATCCTGCGGATAAAGAAATCGAAATTCCGACGCCGCTTCGCATGCATCCACAACAGCGTCCGCTAATTCTATGGCGCCGTCACCGCCTCGCTCCCAGTGGTCGGTCACTACTGAAGCATAGGCTCCGGAGTTGGCCGTTAGCTTGCGAACGATTTCCAGTTCAGCTTCTGTGTCAGTCGGAAACTTGTTGATGGCCACAACAACAGGAACACCAAAGGTTTGAGCAATTTCGATGTGCCGGATCACGTTTGCACAACCGTTCTCCAACAACTCAAGATTCTCAGTAGCATACTCAGGGGGCAATGGTTTGCCTGCTGTTACCATGGGTCCACCGCCATGCATCTTAAGAGAGCGAACCGTTGCTACCAGAACCACAGCATCTGGAATGAGACCACTGGCCCGACATTTGATATCAAAGAACTTCTCCATGCCGATGTCGGCACCAAACCCGGATTCGGTGACCACATAGTCAACCAGCTTAAGGGCAATGCGATCGGCAATGATTGAAGAATTGCCATGGGCAATATTCGCGAACGGTCCCGCATGAACAAACACGCCTTGCCCTTCAAGTGTTTGAAGCAACGTAGGATGAATGGCGTCCTTCATCAACACCGTGGCCGCTCCGGCAACGCCCAGATCCTCTGCCGTGACAGGCGAGCCATCCTGCCGATATCCCAGCACAATACGCCCGATGCGAGCACGCAAGTCTTTCAAGCCCTCGGTCAGAGCAAGACAAGCCATCAGTTCCGAAGCCGCCGTGATGTCAAATCCCGAGTCGCGCGGGATGCCGTCGTACTTAGTTCCCAAGCCGCTCCGGATGTTCCGTAGGGCACGATCGTTAACGTCGAGCACGCGTTTCCAGGTAACGGAGCTTGCGTCGATATCCAGCCGCTCCAAGCCTCTGGCGGCCCATCCTTCGTCCGAGAAATCACGTTCGTGCATAAGGCGGGCATCCAGTGCAGCCGCGATCAGGTTGTGAGCGGCAGTAATGGCATGCATGTCTCCGGTCAGATGGAGGTTGAATTCCTCCATCGGGATAACTTGAGCGCGTCCACCTCCGGCCGCGCCTCCCTTAATTCCGAATGTCGGTCCTTGCGAGGGTTGGCGGATACACGCCATTGCACGCTGCCCGCGTTTGGCCAGCCCCTGCAGCAATCCGATCGTCGTCGTCGTCTTCCCCTCGCCCAGAGGCGTTGGCGTGATTGCAGTTACGTCAATGTATTTCCCATCGGCGTCGTTCTTACGAGCCGCCAACGAAGAATGCAGAACCTTGGCTTTTCCGGTTCCATACAGCCAAAGTTCGTCGGGCTGCAATCCCAGATCAGCCGCAACTTGCTCAATGGGCTTTGGGATAACGGATCTTGCAATGGACAGATCGGTGTTCATCGGCAGTTCCTTTCAACCCTGTGGGTGATGTGGCGTGCGGTTTTCTCCATGCTCTACAAGATCACCAAACGAAAGCGTGATGTATACATTGACCCAAGCAAGAAACAAAGTCGATACAAGAATGGAAATGGGATGAACCCACCAGGCTTGGGTGACCGGTGTCAGCAGGTAATCAGCCGCCAGTGGAATGGAATAGACTGTTGCCAGAAGCAGGAGCATCTGGAACACAACTCGCGGAGCCATCGTCAACCGGAAGCTCTGCCGAATGGCCTCCATCGAACGTGCCTTGTGGAGAATAATGATCTGCTTGTAGTAGATCGACCGAAGGCCCACATAGATCCCCGGCAAGAGGAACAGGACACTTCCAAGGACAACAAATGCATTGACAAGAAGCTCTCCAATCACCAAATCGCTAAATGATTCCATGGGTAGCTTGCGAAGAGGGAACGTTTCCCCTCGCACAAGAGCTCCCGTCTTGCCGATGACCCATGCGTGGTAGGCCGGCGAGAGGAGAAGCATGAGTCCGATGGTGACAACCCACCACGGATCGCTGATATCCAGCAGACTGGCTCGGAGAGACGAAAGATGAATGCCACTGCTATAGGCAAGGGAAGCAAGTCCGATTGACGGCGCTTCGATAAGAAACCTAGCGGCCCGCCTACTCCGATCGAGGTTCGTCGTCATCTCGAAGCAACCGCTCCAATCGCAGAGACCGTTCCACGGTGAGATCAATGATGAATTGAAGCTGGGGCGTGTGCCGAGTGGCAAGCCGGCTCGCCAATTCGCTACGATAGAATCCTTGATCACGAACAAGTGCGCTCAGAAACTCATCAGGATTAACCTCGGTTCCAGCTGCTACATAAACTTTGGCATACCGTCCGTCGACAGACAGGCGAACATCCATGACAGTCGGGAAGGCGTCACGAACGATTGGATCTCGGCTCTCAAATTCCACGATGGCAGCCAATTCGCGTTGGATATCTTCCTGCAAGCGTGCCAAGCGTCGTTTCCCCGTCATAGAATCTCCATGTCCGCTTCTTCCAACTCGTAGCCATCGCCCCGCTCCAGCTTCAACTGAAGCTTTCGGAGCGCAGAATCCGAGAATCGTGAATCGTTGGACAGATGGGCCACGCAGATCGTCAACTGTTGCAGATCGTCCTGATTATCCGCCTCGCACACCGCGAACGCCGGCCCATTTCGATGAACATCAGCTAAGATCCGCTTCACGATCGACCGCTTCTGCTTGATTGTTTTGATCGCATAGAGTCGGAAGCGTATCGTTAGAAAAGCCGATTTCATTCGATGGTTAGCGCTCCACCTCTTCAAGAACGAAGACCTGCAAACGATCGCCAATTTGGATGTCGTTGAAATCACGAATTCGGATACCACACTCACGCCCGGATTGGACTTCGCGAACATCGTCCTCAAATCGTCGCAACGACGCGATCTCACCCGTGAACATCTCGGTGTTATTGCGAATGACACGAACGAGTCCCCGACGCTCCACACGCCCGTCAGCCACATAACAACCGGCGATCATGCCAGAGGGGGCCTTGAACAGATTCCTCACCTCGACAGTTCCCATGGCCCTCTCTTCGTACGCAGGACCCAACTGGCGCTTGAGAGCGCTCTCAATTTCATCGACAAGATGGTAAATGATGTCATACAAAAGCACTGGGATTCCCTCGCGCTCAGCCAGTTTGAGTGCCTTGGGATCGGCGCTAACGCCGAATCCAATGGCAAGACATTCCTCGTTGACCGTCGAAGCGAGGACGATATCGGATTCGGAGATACCGCCGACACCGGAGACGAGAATGTCAAGCTCGACTCCCTCGACATCGAGTGCTGCGATTTCCCGGCGAGCCGCTTCCAGTCCTCCCGTTGATGCCGCTTTCAGGATTACCTTAAGCTTGGCCGTTTCTTCCTTCTGGGCGAACAGATCATCCAGTGTTCTGGCTCGAGGCGCTGCCTGCGGACGTTGGTCTCGCTGATATTGCTGGGCCAGCTTCTTAGCCTGTCCTTGGTTCTTGGTGACCTCAATCTGCGTACCCACTTCCGGAAGATCGCAGAATCCAAGAATAGAAACCGCCTCGCCAGGGAGAGCTTCGTTCACACGGTTGCCACTGGGATCCAAAAGTGCTTTCACGCGGCCTTGCGCCGCCCCTGCCACAGCCCAATCCTTGACACGTAGAGTTCCATCGCGAACAACGACAGTCGCCACGGGGCCCTGTCCAGTAGCAAGATGAGATTCAATGATCGTTGCTTCGACGGGATTTTTGGGGTCTGCTCTCAAATCCGCCATTTCCGCTACTAGGAGAATCATCTCCAGCAACTCGTCGATATTTTTCCTCTCCAACGCTGAGACTTCGACAGAAATCGTGTCTCCGCCCCAAGCCTCAGGGAGCAGCCCGTGCTGCGCCAGGTCGCTGATAACCTTGCTAACGTCGGCATTGGCTTTGTCAATCTTGTTAATGGCCACGATAATCGGAACATCCGCAGCCTTGATATGATCAATGGCCTCGACTGTTTGTGCCATCACGCCATCGTCAGCGGCAACCACCAAGATGGCGATATCAGTAACTTGTGCACCGCGAGCACGCATGCCAGTAAATGCCTTGTGTCCCGGCGTGTCAATGAACGTTATCTTCTGGCCGTTCAGTTCCGCTTGATAGGCGGCGATTCCCTGAGTAATTCCTCCCGCTTCTTTGGACGCGAGATGGGATTCGCGGATGGCATCCAATAACGTAGTTTTCCCGTGATCGATGTGGCCCAATACCGAGACAATGGGTGGTCGAACACTTCCATGAGTAGACGCCGGTTTTCTCTTTGGCTTGGCCGTCTTCTTAGGCGCTTGTTTCGTCACTACTACCGGCTTTTCAACCGATTCGACATCCGGCTCTGTCTTCGCAGTCGGCTTATCGGCAGCTGCCGTTTCCTCTTCAAAGAGGTGAACGATCAGAGCGGATTCTTCTTCGTCTACGGAATTGGCCGCCTTGAGCCCAGGCATACCCATTTCTTCAAGTTTTTTTATCAGTTCTTTGCTCGATACTCCAAGCTCGCGAGCAATTTCGTAGATTCTTTTCTTTGACAACGGCATCCTCTCTTTTTTGAAATCTTCGATACGTGCGATCGAGACTATACGGAATCACTCAGATTGCGTCAAACGTGCGAACCAAAGGCAAAAGGAGGTTCTCACCGCGCCAGCAGCCAGATAACGATCACGATCACGGCAGCCCCACCGAACAGCCAGAAGAAGACTGAGCGACTCAAGCTTCGAATCCATTTCTTTTGATCGGGATTGAAGTCCGTCTTCTGTGGGTTCGTGATTGAGAGCCGCTGTGATTTCTTGTAGGTCTTGACATAGAGCGTCATCTTCTTCTGGCGTCGATAGACCACAGCCAAATTATGCATGGCATTCACGTACTTTGGATCCATTTCCAAGGCACGCTTGTAGGCATATTCCGCACGCGCCAGATCGTCACCATCGACGTAAATGTTGCCCAATCGATAGTAGATCTTCGCCTTGTCGAGGCCGTACTGAAGCGCTTCCACCAGCAACGCAATCGCCTCTTTGTATTCCTTCTTCTTGCGCAGGGCGTCGGCCTTCTCCAGTGACTCACGAACGAAGGCAGACTGCTCATCATGTGTTATTCGTACGTCGGTACTCATCAATCCACTTGCTCACTTTCTGGATATCCAACCAGGTCAGGTATTTCGGACTTCCTTTCTCTCGTGAGGGATTCCGCAACAGATAACTTGGATGGAACATGGGGAATAGCAGAATTCCTCCACGCCAAGAGAAGAAGTTGCCGTGGGATTTCGTAATCCCCGGGATGTCGGGCATCAGCCATTGAGTCGCCGTGTTCCCCAGTGTCACGATCAAGGCCGGCTTGATCAAGGCGATTTGGGATTCGAGATAGGGGAAGCAAATCTCCATCTCAGAGCGTGAGGGAACGCGATTCCCCGGCGGACGACACTTGACAACGTTGCCGATATAGATGTCCGCACGCTGGATGTTAACCGACGACAGCACCTCATCTAGTTTCTGTCCCGCCGGCCCTACAAACGGTCGACCGGTTTGATCTTCCACTTCGCCGGGCCCCTCGCCGATAAACAGCAGATCAGCGAATGGATTCCCTTCTCCGAACACGACGTTGGTACGTGTCTGAGCAAGCGGGCACAAAGTGCAGGAAAGGACACGCGGCTCAAGCGCATCTAGCGATAACACACCGCTGGATTGGTTCGTTTCCTGCATGTCACTCCTTCTTCATTGGAGATGCCAGCGCAAAATGGGTTCGACGCAATCGAAAGCGGGCAGCGGGATTCGAACCCGCGACCCCCAGCTTGGGATCAGCCAACTGGCGG
>JAGLYB010000061.1 GCA_023132545.1 Candidatus Bipolaricaulota bacterium | reverse complement strand
CGAACCCATCCGGGCCGACGAGGACAGCGGCGTTGTAGACGTTGTCGCCATCGAGTTCCGGCAGACCGGCGACGACAAAGCACTCAGTCTCTGCCGCGCACGCGATGAGTGCTTGGGTCGTCTTGCCACTGGGAACTGGCTCGGCGAGTTCCCGTGCCTCTGCTGCATTGAGGAATTGGTATCCGGTGGCGAACAGCTCCGGCAGCACCCACAGGTCAGCGGCGTGCGAGGACATAAGATCGAAGCAGTCCGCGATGTTCTTCTCGACCTTTCCAAAGACCGGCGACGACTGAACGATTCCGATGTTCATGGCTACGATAATATTGTTTGGGGACGGTTGGTTCAAAGCAGCAAACCCGCAATCATTCTCTAGAGTGAGTTGCAATGGAGAGCCTGTATGTGCATTGTTACTAGGGAGAACATGATGACATACCTTTCAACGCTCAGTATCCCTGAATTGGCAAGCATCATCGGTTTGATAGTGACAGTCATCGGCTTCATAGTCACTATCTACAGCGTTGGCCGCTCTCGGTCAGCGGCCAACCTTGCAAAGGAAGCCGCAGACAGTGCGCGAGTCAGGATGATGCGATTTGACGTCGCAACAGGACTTACGTCTGCGATTTCGATGCTTGAGGAGATTAAGCGACTGCAACGCGACAAGTCGTGGCAGTTGCTTCCAGAGCGGTATGGAACGCTTCGGAAACTGCTTGTGTCGATCAGGGGTGCTTATCCACATATTTCGGAGGCAGATAGGAGCTCGATTCAATCGGCGATTCAACACCTTGCAAACTCAGAGCGGATTGTTGAGAAGGTCATCGCAGATGTTGATACAGCAGATGTACCGAAACTTAATAGTCGCCTGTCAAATCTAGTTGATATTCTTCAAGAACTTCTTATCGAGGTGAAGAATAGGGAGGGAGGCTCAGATGGCAACTGAAAAGCAACGCATACTAGTAAATCGACTGGCTTCACGAACCGAGGCAGGTTATATTCATTGGGAGGAAACTGAGATTGAGGGTGTTTTTCAGGTTTCCTTCTCATCATCTTCAGTTCAAATTTCCCTTCAGGGAGCAAATACTCCTGAGCCAGACGTGGTCATTCGGTTGTTCAATGCTGAAGGCAAGCATGTAGATGAATTCAGCGACAGAGATGTTGCCGACGGTGACTTTCCTGCATACAGGATCATGTACGAGATGTTCGAAACGGCCAGAAGCCAAGCATTGGGAGTGGAGCAGGTTCTTGACAGTTTGCTAGCTGACCTTGGTCCCGAGGAGGTGCCATTCTAGGGGTACGCCATAATCCTGAACCACAGTTGCTGCTCCGAACAACGAGGGAAAGGATCTAATCGAATCTCTGGCTGTGATGGGGATATGTGCAAGTGGCTTATGCAGGAACTGTACTGCTGTAACATGAGCGCTTGGCGCAGGTGACGCAACCCCTCTAGAGCATAATCCCAGGCCACGGCAGATGTGTTCCAATCACCAGCGCTTCCGTCTCCTTCGCCCTCTCCAGGATCATCTTCCGACTCTCCATTGCTTGTTCTGGCAAGGTATCACCTACGACAGGCCAGTCGAGATGCTCGAACCAGACTGGATTCAAGGCGGCGTCTCCGATGTGCAGGATGGGCGTGTCGTCGGTGGCGAATTCATAGGCGGCGTGTCCGGGCCGGTGGCCCGGACAGGGGACGAAGGTGATGCCGTCGGCTACCTTGCTTTCCCCATCACATAGGATGACGCGATCTTCGATCAGCTCTTTCAATCGCTCGAATAGTCGTCGCAGATGCTTGGGCAGGCTGTCGTAGGTCTCGGGTTTGTGCAGGTCGGCCCACAGTCCGGCGTCGATGGCGTACTTGGCATTGGGATAGGCCAGTTCGCCGTCACCAATCTGCAACAGTAGGCCGGCGACGTGATCGCGATCGACGTGGGTGATGCAGACCAGCTCAATGTCGCCTGCTGCCACGCCGAGTTCAGATAGCGTTGCAGTGACTTCATCTCCGTCAATGCCCGCATCAATCATGATGTGACAGTCACGATGGTTCAGGTAGCAACAGGTATAGGCAAAACGTAGTTTTTGGTCGGGCGTTTGCTGGAGCTCTTCGGGAAGCATTTCGTTCAACGAACGGGCGGCATCGGGAAGAATGCGAATGACAGCGCCGGTCGTTCCTCCATGATCAAACAGATGCAAGTTGTCGTCTGCATTCTTGGCGGTCTGGTTCACAGTTTTCTCCTTTGTCTGCTTCTCGGTAATTCTAGCGCCTGAGTGACGTCTCCGCCTTGCCTTCCTGCTAAAGGTTGCTCCTTCAGTCTTCGATCTCGACCGGCGTCCATTGATACAGCAGATCGTCGATCTTCTTCAGTTGTCCAATGCCGGGGAACGGAATGTGCGTGCTGAGGATCGTCGCATTGGATTTGGCGGCTCGTGCCACCAGCAGCTTCCGGCTCTTCACGCCATCCTCGGGAATGGAGTCCGTGATATTGGTCCAGTCGGGATGCTCGGCGAAGATGGGGTGGAAGAAGCTGTCTCCGGTATGAAGCAATGGCTCTCCCTCGGACGCGAAGTCATAGACTGCGTGGCCGATGCGATGTCCGGCACTGGGAATGAAACGAATGCCATCGGCTACGTCGGATTCGCCATCACAGAGTTGGATGGAATCGTTCAAGACCCTGACGAGTTTGCGATAGAAGGGACGTCGCTCGCTGTCTAGTGCTTCAAGGGTCGCGGGATTAGAGAGGTTGTCCCACAATTCCTTGCCAATGACGTGTTGGGCGTTGGGATAGGTGAGTGATCCATCGGGCATCAATAACCCGGCGACGTGGTCGCGATCGGCATGTGTCAACAGCACGAGTTCAATGTCTTCCGGCGAAACGTCGATAGATTCGAGCGCACCGGGTGTTGTGTCGGGGTCGAAGCCGGCATCGATGAGGATGTGTCTGCCGCGATGCTTGAGATAGCAGCAGGTGTAGGCGAACTCGTACTCATCTCCGTCGTCAAGCTGATGCTCTTCACCAAGAAACTCGTTCAGCGAGAGGATCTCATCATCCATGATGCGGATGACGACTCCCTCGATGTCATAATGTCGAAACCGACGAATTTGCTCTTCCACGATGACTTCCTTTCAATCCTTCTGTTCTTCTAGGTAGCTATCTCCCGCCTGGATCGCTCGCTCTGACTATCCAGGCGACTGCTGAACCCACTGGAAATGGTCTTTCCCCTGCGCTTGCTTCAAGCGGCCGATGTTGGCCAGCTCAAAGTGCGACCCGACAATCAGGGCGTTCTCGGCCAGGGCGCGGCGGGCGACGGCCTTGCGAGTGGCTCGGGCCTGGTCAGGCTTGTACTCGGCGGGAATGACCAATTCGGGATGTTCAAGGAACACAGGATCGAATGCGGCGTCCCCGATGTGGAACAAGACGGTGTTCTCGGAATCGAAGCGATAGATGGTGTGTCCGGCTCGATGCCCGAGTGCGGGAATGGCGCGGATGCCGGGCCAAATCTCGCGTTCGGCTTCCAGCAACGTGCTGCGTCCTTGAATCAGATCGGCCAACCTGCGTACGAAGTCCGTTTGTCCTACGAAGTACAGACCTGCATCCGGATCGCTGTTCAGAGCACGCCATAGGTCGATATTGAGAACATAGTGCGCGTTGGGATAGACGAACTCTCCGCCTTTGGTGAGAAGACCGGCGATATGGTCGGGATCTCCGTGCGTGAGCAGAATGGTGTCGATGGACTGCGGTGTGATGCCCTCTTTCTCGAATGCCACTTCGGCGGCATGTGTTCGCGGTCCGCGATTGGGCCCGTTGCCCGCATCGATAAGAAACCGCTTCTCCGGCGTATCGATGACCATGAGGCCGCCTTCCATGAAGATCTCATGGCCGACGAGGTCCGACGGGATGTCATCCACCAAATCTGATAGCGGCCGGGCACCACCAGTGCCGTCCTTGACGATCAGAAGCTCGAACTTGCCGAGTTCGAATCGATAGCTTGCACCTGTCATTCATCGACCTCCTCGATCCGTTCTATCCGAAATACAACCGGATTGACGCTGTCTATGCAACAAACGGGGGCATGCCCACGTGATTGTAGTCGGGCTAGCCGCCGTGAAGTCTACCCATCTCACGCGGCGACGATGTCGTTGCTTCAAGCTCGTGCCTATTGTGCTTGGATAACGTTTCCTCAGCGTCTCGCTCGAATCAGTCTGCTGCGGTGATCCCTAAATCGTTCGATCTAGGAAGTCGAGGATGAGTTTGTAGGTTGCTGTCTTCTGTTCGATGTCAGACGAGGCATGTCCTACGTCCGCGAACTCGATGTACTCGAAGTCGTCGTTTTCCTTGTAGCCCAGTTCGAGCATTCTGTCACGGAAAATCCTCGATTGTTCGACAGGACAGCGCGGATCATTGACACCGTGGAGGATGAGCAGTTTGGCCTTGAGGTTCTCGACGAAGTTGATAGCGCTTCGATCTTTCCACAACTCCGCGTTTTCCTGTGGGTCGCCCATCAGCATGCGTAGGTAGTACTTGAAGTGCTCCATGCTGTTGTCATAGAGTCGATGCAGATCGGTGATGCCGATCCAGGCAATGCCCGCCTTCCACAAGTTGGGCTTTTTCACCACGGCCATGAATGTCATGTACCCACCGTAGGATCCTCCAAACACAACAACGCGTTCAGGATCGACGATGCCCAGTGACTTGAGGTAGGTTACTCCGGCGGCGACATCCTCGAGATCTCCGCCCGCCCAGTCATTGAGGTTCATGTCTCGAAATTCCACCCCATATCCTGTGCTTCCACGAACATTGGGTTGAAGAACGACGAAGCCTCGGTCCACGAGCACCTGAACGAACGGATCGAACCCACGGAAGAATTGGCCGGTCGGACCGCCGTGAACGATGACCATGGCTGGGGCAGCGGCAGCTTCGGGCAGATTCTCGGGCCTGTAGAGAATTGCGGGAATTGGTACCCCATCACTTGAGTTATACCAAACGTGTTGCGAGCCGACGAAAGCTTGGGTATCGACGGGACCATAGTCAACCGGCGTCAGGGCCTTTCCTTCACCCGTCTCAAGATCAACAGTCAGCAGTTCGCGGTGCCGGGTTGCCGATGCTTGTGCCACGATCACGGAGCGATCTCCCAGCGCGAATTCGGGCCAAATCGCGAAACCCGATTCAGCGCCCAGAATCCGTTCGGATCCAGTTTCCAAATCATGAATGACCACCGTCACGGAGGCTTCCTGATTGCGAAGCGTGGCCAGTTTCTTTCCATTCTCAGACAATGCTACGGCTGATTCTTCCACACCCTCGATTCCGAGCCAACGAATGGACCCGGATGCAATATCGAGGATGCCGGGGCGATTGACGCTGCTTGCATCTGACGTAATCGCCAACCGCTGCCCGTCCGGCAACCAGGCTGTGGCGTGATCTTTGGAGCCTTCTTGCACCCGGAGTACACGCTGACACTCGCTCCCGTCAGCGGCAACGACATAGATGTCGGCATTGCGAAGGTCTTTGGCTTCATTGGCCGTGATCGTCAACTGTGTGCCGTCCGGGCTCCAATGTCCTCCAGATACCGGGTTCGCGAATTCGGTCAGCTGCACCGCCTCGCTGCCGTCAGACTTCAGCTTGTACAAGTTCATTTGGCCGTCTCGATTGGAGAGCATGGAGATCCACGCGTCGTCGGGGGAGAACTCCACGGCATAATCCTGCGCTTTTGGGGTGTCTGTTAGCTGAGAAACCCCTCCCGATGAGACATCCATACTGTAGAGGTCATGTTGTTCGTTGCCTCCAATGTCTTTGGCAAACACGATGCGCGCCCCGTCTCGTGACCAGATGAAGCCGGCGCGAAGCGATTTGGGAACGTTGCCATGGCTGATCTGTTGTGGAATGCCGTCGGGGAGATCGATCACGTAGAGTTCCATCTGTCCGGTTCTGTCCCAGTAGAAGGCCAATCGCTTCCCGTCAAAGGATACGGTGGGGAAGTAGACGCTGGGCAGGTGCATGATGTCTTCAAGCCGAATTCGATGCGTTGGCATGCTCGATCTCCTCTCGGATCTACAAGGTTTGTGGTTCAAGTCGCAGCTAGCTGCAAGAGCCGCCACTGCAACTGCCGACATAGAATGTCATGATGAGAATGATCCCTATCAGGATGTAGACAAGTGCGGAAAGGTCATATTCCATGGGTCCCCCTCTG
>JAGLYB010000060.1 GCA_023132545.1 Candidatus Bipolaricaulota bacterium | reverse complement strand
GCTTCACGATCGATTCCGATACGCAAGCAATCTCCGATATCCCAGAAAACGCCGTAGCGAATGGTATCCAGTGAAGGCGTTCCGCCGGTGTAACTCCAGGCAACCTTCGCCCCCCAACCTGAGGACGTGGCCAGTTCGGATGCCAGTGAGAGGCTTTGGAACTCTAGGTTTGAAAACTTCACATTGCCGCGAAGTGTGAACGGGTCTACAGAGATGTCTCCAGCGAATTCCGTTACGACCGTGAGATTTCCGCGATCGAGTCTTGCCTCGATGTCAAGATCAAGCCATTCGCCTAGAGCTCCACTGGATAGTGTGATGGCGTCGAAGCGAGCTTCCGTGGGCAGATAGGGAATCGACCACGCAACACTGAGTCTTTCAGTGCTCCAGCTCCCCGTGAGAAGGAGTGATGTCAGCGCCATGTCGGGGGTGCTGTACTCGGCGCTGAAACTCCAATCCGCCCAGTCGGTCCATGTGAGTTGTCCTCGGATTGGATCGAGGAGTCCTGAGTCAAGGGCGATGCCGCCTGTGATGCTCAGTGTTCCCCATCCCTGGCGGGTGATGTCCCAGCCGATGTGATGTGTGGCGGTCTCTGCGTCGAACTCAAAAGGACTATCTCCCTGAACAAGAACAAGGTTGTAGTTCGCCGAGACATCACGCCAGCGCGCCCTGACTGTGGTTTGGAGCGAGCCGCTGCTCTGTCCGATGGCATCTCCCTCATAAGCCGTTGCCCTAACAGTCAGATTCGGTGTCAGATCGACACCAAGGACCGTGTGCGTTCCTGAACTGAGACTGAGTGTCCCACTCAAACGGAGGGCTTCGGTGATCGCTTCGTCCTCGAATTGCTCTCGATACCGGCCGACTTCAAAGCTCGGCTGGATGGCTACGGCTCCAAGCATCCAAGCATTGCGCGACAGCGAGACTTCGGGAATTCGCTCTGTGATGGTTGTTTCGTCATTGGCTGGATCTTCGTCGTCTGTATTCTCTACTTCGATTTCGCGCGCGGCTGAAACTCGAACGGTCCATCCATTGCTCGATCCCAGCGCCTGTGCGCCATAGTCAATCTCAGTTGTGTTGCCGACAACGCGAAGATCGAGGCTTCCTTCACCACTCCACATGTCACCAGCTGGCAGTTCATGCTGGGCAGAGAACTCGAAGATTGAGTCACCTTCTTTGGCTGGGTCCCTATAGACACGGATCTGCCCCTTATGTCCGGCGAATGCATAGTGAGTGATCAGGCCGAGGGCCAACTCGTTGTACCTAGAGTAGTAGTCGAATAAGACACTTCCATACAGCGACTCGTTGAGATAAAAGGGCACGTTCCATTTGAGGAACCATCCCCGGCGCGAACTATTGCCGAAGGCAGGGAATAGGGGGCTTTCCAGCGTGTCTTCAAGGGGTTGAACATAGACGGGGAGCCACAATGTGGAAATCCCGGAGATCCTGCCGGTGAGTCCGAACGCGACGATCATGCGATCGGGATAGAACAACAGACGATTAGCGCGAAGCGTATAAGGTTGCGATTGAAAGGGGCGGTCGCAGCAATTGCAGGTGGTCAGCTCGCCATCACGAATTTCAACGAAGTCCAATTCTCCCGTCTCGTCAAATACGAGCTGTCCTGATTCTCCCTGGAAATACAGGGTGTGTTCCTCACCGGCAGAGTTTGTGAAGTCAGATTGCCCGCTAAATCCAACGGCTTCCAAAGATTGCATTCGTGCCCCCGCTTCGGAAATAACAACCTGGGCAACCACACGATCACCTGTCAGATCGAAATCTCCGAAACCCAGTGAGACTTCACCGGTGGCTTCCAGCCGCCATTGACCGTTCTCATCTTGCTTGAGGAAAAGCGAATCGGCTTGAAGCTCCGCGTCTTCGAGTTCTGCATAGACCGAACCCTGTGCGATGACTTCGGAACGGTCTACTGAGATGAATAGGTCGTCACACTCCAGATGTAGGGGGACATCCTGTCCCTGGCTGCTGATACCGATCACTCCGAACAGTAGGACGACGGTTAGAAAGGGCAAGCGGTTGCGTAGGCGGTTCCATATATCTCGGGAAGCCAATTGATCGACTCGTACGAACAGCAAGAGTCCGATGAGCCCGAACAGCAGATTCGGAATCCAGGCGGCGAGGGCCGGATTCATCACCCCACGGCGACCCAGGGCCTGCATCCAGAAATAGGTACCCTGATAAAGGCCGATGATCAGCAAGCCGATGATGATGCCTGTGGATCGATTCTTGGACCCGAACATCAGGCTGACGGATCCCCCCACCAGAACAAATAGAAGGGCCGACATCGGCAGGGCGAACCGTTGATGAAGCTCGACGACGGATTCATTGATGGAAAGGCCACTCGTCCGAGCCCGTTCGATGCGGGCGATCAGCTCACAAATTCCCATCTCTGAGGGAGACTTGGATTGAGACCAAATCTGATCGGCAGTCTGTGCAACGGGAATGCTTAGTTCTTCGAACGTGCCTGAATAGATGAGCGCTCCCTCGCGATTGAAGCCATACATGCGTCCGGCCGATAGGTCCCAGTTCTCACCGGTCCAGGTCCCGGAATCTGCGGTCACCATGGTGATTTGGGATTCAGCCTGTGGGAACATCTGGCCTGACACATCATAGATCAGAACATCGTGAACCTTCCCGTCGTCAGCATCATATTGACGGACGTAGAAGTACTGGTTGTTCGACCCAGTGAAAAACGTATTGACCGAAATACGGGGGACCGATTGCGTAAACAGAATCTCTCGATAAGTACGTTGCGCTGCATTCTTGGATGCAGGCATAGCCCAGTTGTAGACAGCGAACGTGAGGAAGCTTAGTCCGACGGCAGCGATCAGCAACGGCAGAAGAATCCTTTTCAAGGAAACGCCGATGGACTCAAGGGCCATGATCTCACGATCATGGTCCATGCGGCCCAAGCCAAGGAATATGGCGAACAAGGCAGACATTGGAATGGCCCAGGCAATCAGCTCTGGCATCCAGAAGACCAGCAGTCGGAGCAACTGGGCTAGCGCAATACCTCGATCGACCATCAATTCCGACAATCGAAGAATTAAATTGAGAAGGATGAACAGAGAAAGACCTGCCAAGGCAAGAAAGAAAGGACCTAACATCTGGCGCAGCAGATAGCGATCACATCGACGGA
>JAGLYB010000006.1 GCA_023132545.1 Candidatus Bipolaricaulota bacterium | reverse complement strand
CCGCAATAGGCGGCAGCAGACTCTTCGAACGCCTTCACATGCGGTCCAAGAACGAATTGCGTGGACGCCACGACGTCGAGAATAGCTGTATCGATTTCGTCTTTGATGGCAGCATACTGCCGCTTTAGATCAAGTACTGGGACGTTCATTCAATCTCCTTCGGAGCTTATCGCTCGTGGCTTGTGGCAAGTGGCCCGTAGATACTAACGCAGGGCGTGCGGTATGCTGGCTTAATACGTAGCACATAGCTCATCGCCCGCGAAATGCGACTCACTACGCGTTCAGCGATTGTCATGATGTTCCTTCTGGTAAGAAATGAAACTGGAGATCCGCTTGCACAGGCCGGAAACTGCCTCGCGCCAGCTCCTTTGTGTATCTTGATCAATGTAGCCAAGGCGTTCTGCAATAACGCAAAGCGTATCGGTTTCGTACAGCGATCCAAGTGCGATTTGAGCAAATCGTGCTGTCTCACGACGCGTCCCTCGTCCGACTCCTTCGGCAAGATTGGCAGGAATCGATACTGCCGCCCTTCGAATCTGGCTCGTTAGTCCGTACATCTCCTCTTTGGGCCACGCCTTCGTAGCCGTATAGATTGCTTCGACAAAGGCCACACTCTCTTTCCAGATCTGGAGGTTTTCAACGCTATCAGGCAATTCGCTCTCTCCTTATCCCCTCCGCTCGTAGCGAGTCGCTCGTGGCCTGTGGGGCATCAAGCTTCACAGTCCAGTATGGTCTTCCACAAGCTACATGCTACTGGCCACTTGCCAGCGCGACCAGATTTCCGTTCTTGACGTACGCCATCCCGCATTCGCTGCAGGTCGCAGCTTCTTGATCAAATTCCAGTGATGTTCCGCAAACACAGGCCCACCCTTTGATGCTTGCTGGATTGCCATAGACAACGGCGTAGGCAGGGACATCTTTGGTAACGACAGAACCGGCTCCTACAAATGAATGAGGGCCAAGTGTGTTTCCGCAAACGATGGTCGCGTTGGCTCCAATGGTTGCCCCTTGACGAACAATCGTCTTCCTATATGCCTCTGCTGGGGTGGCAAATGCCGATCGGGGTCGATCTACGTTGGTGAATACACAACTGGGACCACAGAACACGTCGTCCTCCAACTGAACACCCTCGTAAACCGAGACGTTGTTCTGAATCTTGACGTTATTTCCAACGACCGCGTTCGGTCCTATAAGAACGTTCTGGCCAATCGAACATCGCTCCCCAATCCGCGTCCCTTTCATGATGTGGGAGAAGTGCCAGACTTTTGTTCCCTTGCCAATTTCGACATCGGAATCGACGTACGACGACTCATGTATGTAGGCTTCAGGCATCGTAGTTCTCCATTCGGACGATCTTCCCACCCTGATCCATGGATCGCTGAACGGCTTCGAGAACGCGAACCACACGCAGGCCATCCCAACCATCGGATCGCGGAGGTGTTCCAGATCTAATACTGTCCAGGAACGTCTCTGCCATGGATCGCAACGGCTCAATTCCGGCGATCTCTTGAACGACTGGCTGCGCCTTGTCGATGGCATACCGACCATTCTGTATTTGGATCTCATCGTTGCGCAAGACAAGCTTGTCATCACTCATGTCATCGAAAACGGCCATGGCGCGTTCTCCGACGATAGTCAGTCGCCGGGTTTTGACAGGCTCCAGCCAGCTCACGTGAATATGGGCCATTGCTCCATCCTCGAATTGTAGCGTCGCATGCGCCACATCCGGAATTCCATCCTGAAGATAGGTGCCGCCGACAGCACTAACAGTAGCAGGTCCCCCATTCATCAGATGCAAGACAATGGAGACATCATGCGGCGCCAGGCTCCACCACGCGTTCTCTTCGGATCGGATGATACCGAGATTCAGTCGTTGGGATGTCATGTGCCGGATCTTCCCAAGCGTTCCGTCTTCAACTAGCGACTTGAGCTGAACAACCGCTGGGTGATATTCCAGCAGATGGTCGACCATCAGAATACGCTCTTTGCTCTCAGCCATTTCGATCAACGTTCGCACATGCTCAGATGCTAGGGCCAACGGCTTTTCCGCCAGCACATGCAGCCCCGCATCCAATGCCTCGGAGGCCAGCTGATAGTGAAGGGGAGCAGGTGCGGCAATGACAGCCGCATCCAACTCGGACCACTTGGGTGAACCAGCTACAGCGATTCCTGGATGGTTGAGCTTGGCGGCATTCCTTCGAGTTGGCTCGGGATCGACGACTGTCACTGCGTTTTCACCCAGCAGCTCGCAAAAGACGCGAACCAGGTTCTTGCCCCAGCCGCCGGCTCCAAGAATGGCAATCCTTATTGAGT
>JAGLYB010000059.1 GCA_023132545.1 Candidatus Bipolaricaulota bacterium | reverse complement strand
CGCTCGTGATCTACCGCCGCGGGGCCCCGCACCCCCTCCTTCGGTCATTCCAATGGAAGCAGCGTCGATATGATGTAACCGATACCAATTTGGTTCACCCGAAACGGGTGGGAGAGACTGTGTTCCTCTACTACGCAGTTAGTTGTGGAAGCGATCACTTTGGCATCCGCTTCAATACCGCCCGGAATCAGTGGCGTCTGGAGGCCATGGATACGTCCCGCTAGTCTCGAAGAGAACGGCCACTGCACTCCAAGATTTGAGTTCTCTCCTGACTATACCGCTGAAGTTCCCCAAGAAAGGAAGTATTAGACGAGCAAAAGCTCTGGAGACACATACCCAAATTCCTCAAGGAGCAGCCTGAAATAGGGTGACGCTTCTGTTTCTTACGAAATAGTGGGAAGCTCTGTTTCTTACGAAATGGGGCAAAGCTCTGATTCTTGCGAATTAAGGTTTGTGTCCCCCTTAGCTGGCGAAGGGATAGCAGTATCTTCCACACTCAGTTGCCCTGGCCGCATGATCCGATAGCCAATCGGTACAATACCAGCATGTTCGATCGAAGCGTTCGCGTTGTATTCGACCAAGCTGCTTCTGCTTACGATATCGCACGTCCTGGGTATCCACCGGAGTTGATTGACAAGCTAATCGAGTTGACCCAACTCCCGGCGAACGCTCGCATCTTGGAGATTGGTTGTGGTACCGGCCAGATTACGTTGCCTCTTGCCGAACGTGGTTACGAGATTGTTGCTATAGAGCTAGGCGAGAACCTAGCGCGGATTGCGGCAAGCAATCTTTCGACTTTCCCTCAAATCCAGGTGGTCCATAGTTCGTTTGAGGAATGGATTGCAGATGAACCTTCATTCAACCTCGTGCTTTCGGCCCAGGCCTTTCATTGGATCGATCCAGAGATCGGATATCCGAAGATTCGTCGATCGCTCAAGAGCGGAGGGCATCTGGCCGTGGTCTACAACCTGTTCCCCGGGTGTGTGTGGCCTGTCTATCGTGATCTTGATCGAGTCTACCAGCGCGCCTTTCCTTCGCGCGAGGGGAATGATGCTGCGTCGCTTCGGGCAAGCGTAGAGCGGCCGGTTCGCTCCATCAGCGACTGCGGCCTATTTCACGAGCCCGTCATTTGGGATCACGCCTGGCTTGAGACCTATACCACGGATCGATATATGAAACTACTAGACACGTTCTCGGATCACCGCACTATGAATGAGGCGTCTCAAAAGCGGCTGTACGAAGATGTACGAACCATCATCGACAAGCATGGCGGGTCCATCGATCGTCCTCTACTGGCCATGCTATTCCTTGCACAAGTTACATAGAGCTGGAATCTGATTCTTAACTCGCTCTGTTCTGCGAACAGAACACACACCGTTCATAAGTTTCAATCTTGATTGAACACATTAATCTGCGTATACTGCGCCCCTATGTTCGAAGGAGTATCCATGAATCTTGACAATGAACGACTGCGCCAGTTCATCGAGAACTCGGCAGACTTGATGGAGGAGCATGGGTTTCCGCACATGGCGGGCCGCGTGATTGGTGCACTCATGATCTGTACACCCCCCCATCTGTCGCACGAAGAGTTGGCCGAGCAGCTGCAAGCGAGCAAAGGGTCGATCAGCATGTCGACCCAGCTGCTCATGCGGATGAATATGGTAGAAAGGGTCAGCCTTCCCGGGGAACGCCGCCACTTCTACCGTTTGCGAGAGAACTTATGGAAGGACTTCCTCTCCAAGGCCGCAAGTCACATCATCAGAGAACGTGAAGTTGTCATGGACGGCCTTGCTGCACTCGAAGGTGAACCAGTCGAAATGAAACGGCGATTGATCGAAATGTTGGTTGTTTCGGATTTCGTGATGGAAGAATGGCCGGGTCTGCTTTCCAGATGGGGAGCTCGGCGGGATGAATTGCTGAAAGAACGCTTGACCGAAATGGCACAGGATGCCGGGGAAAGGAAATGATATGAAAACGCGAATAGGAATACTGTGCCTGATTGGAGGGTTGCTACTCGGATGGAGTCTGATAGCACTGGGTCAAGAGCTTCCGCCGAGCATCCGCATTCTGGTAGTCGATGAAACCAAGACGTTTACCTCAACGATGAAAGTTGCCGGTACCATCGGCGCACTACGGCAAATGGGGTTGTTTGAAGTTGCCGTTCAGCTGGCCGATGTAGAAACGGATTTTGAGGATCCCTTGGCAGGAAAGACTCCCGAGTCGGACCAGGATCCGTTCGATCTGATCTTGATCTTGCCTCGCGGACTGGACACGAAAACAAACGTCAGCATCTGGCTTGTGAGCAACGGATTTCACTCCTTATCGCCGTTCGTCCGCGGTGCCGTTGAGTTGGTTTCCAATGTTGTCGATCAAGTGTTCGCAGGCTCAGGGCAAACAATCGATGTATCCGAAGATCTGTGGCCCAGCTTCCTATGGGCTGTCTATGTCTCGAAGGGATGGATTCAATGAATAGGCTCATTCGATTTGCGGTTGATCACCCAGTCTGGACGGTTCTCGCGACGCTTATATTGGCAGTGGGATTCGCATTCCCAATCCAGCACCTAACCCAAGAAACGGACTTCAAGGAATTCCTCGACAAGGATGATCCAATCATCGTGCTCATGGATGAGGCCGAGGCCCGGTACGGTAGGTCGTGGGGCATCATGGTGATGCTGTTCAACGAGGATGGCATCTTCAATGACACGACTCTGGGAAAGATCGAGCGAATGACCGATGCGTTCGAGGCGATTCCGGGAATCAAGAGCGTTACCACGCCACTCAACTCCCAAACAATCGTGGGAACTGAGACCGCGATCAGCGTTCGCAAGGTGGCACCCGGTGGAGTTGCACCCAAGACGGCCGAGGATATGGAGATCTTCCGCACGCGCATCTTTGAGGACGAGAATCTCGTAGGCGGTGTCATCAGCGCTGGCGGGCAGGCCGCACTCATCAACATCGAACTTGAAGTAGGCGCCGACGAGTACGGGCTGACTCCCGGTATCGTTGACATTGTCGAAACACATCGGGGGGATGGAGACACGCTGTTCATCTATGGCGATGCCTACTTTGATACCGTCATGGCAGAGGAGATGTCCAACGATACAGCGCTTCTCTTCCCGTTGGCCATTCTGTTGATGGTCATCCTTCTGTTTGCGAGTTTCATGACGATCCGTGGAATCCTTCTTCCTATCGCCATTGTCCTGTTGTCGGTTATTGTGGCCATGGGATCGATGGTCTTTCTCGGATTCCCGATGACAATGATGTCATTCATCGCGCCGATCCTGCTGCTGGCAATTGGTATCGCGGACGCTATTCACGTGCTTAACCGATACAACGAAGAGATTGCTAAGGGAGGCCCCAAGCGTGAAGCCATTCTCAAAACAATGGAGGAAATGAAGGGGCCCGTCGTCATGACATCGCTAACAACGGCCGTCGGATTCTTGTCGCTTCTGACAGCGTTCATGGTTCCACAACGCCACTTCGGCATTGTGACAGCCATTGGCGTGATTGCAGCGATGCTATTCTCGCTTGTGCTAATCCCTGCAGTCATGTCTCTTCTCAAGAAACCGCGGGTGCGCGACCTGAGTAAAGGTCTACGCCCGTTGACCCGAGTTCTTCTCGGATTTGAAAAGGTGATCATCGGACATCGAAAAACTGTCTTGGCGGTCGCACTGATCATTTTCGGCGTGATGCTTGCCGGGATTCCGAGGCTTCGAGTTGAAACATCGAATGAGGAATTTCTGGGCAAAGAGCACGAAGCGATACAAGTGCTCAACTTCACCTCGGAATACTTCTCTGGCGACATGAACATCATGGTGGAATTCGACACAGGCCGCCGTGATGGAATCAAGGATCCTGCAGTGCTGAATGCGATGCTCGATCTCGAAGAGTTCATGCTCGAAAACGGTGTCAGCAAGACGTTCTCCCTGACCATGCTGGTCAGGCAGATGAACGAGCGATTCAACGCCGACGATCCAGCATTCTACGTCATCCCCGATCAGCAGAACATGATCTCTCAGCTTCTGCTTCTGTTCACGTTCCAAGGAGGAACCTTGGGGGACATGGCTCTTGGTGATTTCAGTGCCGGGACCGTCATGGGGATGTACAAGATGGGCTCCTCAGGCAACGTTTCCCGTCTTGCCGGCGTCGTCCAAGAGTATCTGGACGAGCACTTCCCCGAAAGCGGGGACATGCACGTGCGGATGATCGGCGCAACCACGCTGATGAGTCGTATCTTCACACAGATGACGCAGAGCCAGCTAATCGGGCTGGCAACGACGATCGTCGCCGTCTCGATTCTGGTGATGATCTTGATGGGGTCTGTTGTTGCGGGCTTGATTGCGGCGATTCCGCTTATTCTCACGGTGACATTTAGCATGGGAATCATGGCGTACACTGGGCAGCCTCTCGACATGATGACGCTGATGGTCTCGGTGGTCGCAGTCGGAATCGGCGTCGACTACTCCATCCATTTCATCTCCCGTTTCCGCAGTGAGTACCGGAAGGATCGAAACGCCGAGCGTGCACTGCAGAAAACGATTCAAACGACGGGACGAGGCATTACCTACAACGCGCTGACTGTGGCGCTGGGATTCTTCATCCTGATCGTTGCTTCGTTCAAGGGCATCCGAACCTTTGGATGGCAGATTGCCTTGACGATGGCCGTTAGTGCCCTGTCAGCCATCTCGATTATCCCAGCGATTCTGGTACAGTGGCAGCCAAAGTTCTTGTCGCGGGTTCCGTGGAAGCGCGGATCTTAAGAAACGAACGATCGAAGACGGAGTACTTGTTTTGAAGGAGGCATGGAATGTTTAAGAATATTGCGAAATTCGGAATGACCCTATTTAGCGTAGCACTGCTCGGATTGACGGTTGCTGCTTTGACTGCCGACGAAATCATGGACATGGTAGACGCCGAGTCCGATGCACTGGCCGAAGGTAGCATGATCTCCATCATCCGCTTTGACAACGTCTACGGCGATGGAACCACCGGATTCAACCTGTTCGGATCGCTGTCTATCCCCAACCGTTCGCTCATCTATTTCATTGAGCCGACCGACGTAGCTGGAGCCATCTTTCTAACACACGAATCCGATGACGATGACGTGGATGCCCGGTTGTGGCTCTATCTGCCGATGTTGGGAGTGCCGAAGGAACTTGTTTCAGAGGAACAGCGTGGCGGCAGCTTTGCCGGCAGTGCCCTTTCCTACTCGGATCTTGGCGATCGTGAGGGCCGCGCCGATTATGAGGCCGTGCTCATCGGAGAAGAGGACGTCGTGATTGGCGACCATACTCGTATCGCCTACAAGATCGAATCGACCGCCAAGCCCGACACCGATGTCGATGATCCTCGATCGATCGTATGGATTGACACCGAATTCCTCATCATGCTGA
>JAGLYB010000058.1 GCA_023132545.1 Candidatus Bipolaricaulota bacterium | reverse complement strand
GGATATGCGGTTGACGCTGCCCGTCTTGCGCATCCGGCGCACGGTCAACCGTCATCGCATGATCGAGGGCGAAGAAGTCGACATTACCATCGACATCACGTCTAGGTTCGGGGACACGCGCCGACACTTCATTTCAGTGATCGACCAGCTTCCCAAGGAAGCAAAGTTGGTTAGCGGAGAGAACCAGTTCTTGGGACCGTTCTTGCCAGGGCAATCCGTTCAATTCTCGTATCGCGTCGTCCTCCCACGTGGGAAGCACGAGTTCTCGGAATCGATTGTCACTGCATGGTCACAATGGGGATTGGCCAGTCGTATGGAGTCGATTTCCCATGAGTCCACCATCATCGCTCATCCGAAGACCGAACCGCTCGGAGCCATCACCATTCACCCACGCCGAACAAGAGCATTTGCCGGTCCCGTAAAGGCCAATCTTGGCGGACAAGGCCTCGATTTCTTCGGCTGCCGCTCTTATGTGCCGGGAGATGATATTCGGCGCATCAACTGGCGTGCATACGCTCGTCAAGACACGTTGATCGTCAACGAGTACGAGTTGGAGCGATTGGCCGATGTGAACATCATCGTCGATGCCCGTCTTCAAGCTCATTGTCAACTGGGAGAGGACACCACATTCGATCACTCAGTCCGCGCTGCAGCCAGCCTGGCCACCCATTTCTTGAATGTCGGCAATATTGTCGGGTTGCTGGTCTATGGAGATCTCGTGCATTGGGTGTTCCCGGGAATTGGTAAACACCAAGAGCGGAAGATCTTCGACGCCCTATCGTCCGCTTATGCCGCCGAGAAAGAGGTGTTCGAAGACCTGCGCAAGATCCCTACGCGGCTTTTCCCGGCCCAGTCGCAGCTGATTTTCATTAGCCCCCTCATCAACGACGACGACGTAGAAGTAATAGCCTTGCTGATCGATCAAGGCTATTCGATCCTTCTTGTCTGTCCCCATGCGACGGGTTGGGAAGCGGAGCAAGTCGGATCGAGTTCCTCGGCACAGATCGCCATACGGATGTCGAACCTTCGCCGATCGCTGTTCTTGGATAGCTTGGTGCGTACGGGAACGCGAATCGTCAATTGGGATGTCACCGAATCGCTTGCCCGCGCTATCGAGAGGGACCTCGGCGTTTCGTTCTTCAGGAGGCATTCATGAAGTGGATCACGGCAATCCTGTCAACCGCCGCCGCCATGCTATTGATTCTGCCTGCGCTGTTCCTGGGCTCTTATGGGTATGCCCTGGTCGTAGCCGGTGTCTCAGCGGCCGGTGTCGTTCTCCTGCACAAAATGCCTCAATCCAAGTGGTCTGACATGCTGTTGATGGCTACCTGCGCAATGGCCTCTTTTGCCCTGTTCCTGGGAGTCCACACCCTGTTCGCCGTCATAGCACTCACTTTGTACATCTATGCGTGGAACGCCGCGAATCGATTCGGGCACTTGGATCGCTCCCCAGTCGAAGCCAGTGCGAAAAAGCGATTCATCCTCCGCCTACTGGTTCTTTCATTCATCCCTTCATTTGGAATCGGGCTGTTAGTAACGGCCTTTCTGTACGTGCGAGTTCCGATGACATTCGGACTCGGGCTAGGCCTATCCTTGGGCACGCTCTTGACCGTCGCGTTGTTCGTGAGATTCGCCAATGCGGCCCGGAAACGAGAAAGATCGGACACCGCCTCGATGATGGATTGACGATCGGAGCACGGAGTTTCAGCGACCTTGATTGCGGCATCGAAGCAACCACCTATAATCTGCTCACATCGAAGCTTCACGAAGGAGAGTCACCATGCGAACGAACTATTGCGCACATCTGTCATCGGCAGATCTAGGACAAATCGTGACCCTTGCTGGATGGGTCAACCGTCGCCGTGATTTCGGCGCCATCACGTTTGTCGATCTGCGTGATCGATCCGGACTTGTCCAATTACTGTTCGACGGTGATTCGAAGGGCCTGGAACAGGCCCACACCCTTAACCGCGAAGACGTTGTACAGGTTGCCGGAACCGTCGTCGCGCGAAGCGCAGACAACGTCAATCCGGATATGACCACCGGCGAAATCGAGATTCGTGTCGAGACGCTGGTGATTCTGAACCGCTCCAAGACCCCGCCTTTCCTCGTAGAGGGAGACGGTTCAGACACGACTGAGGAGACCCGTCTGCGCTATCGCTACATCGACCTGCGGCGCGAGAAGCTCCAGCGCAGCCTCGGGCTCCGCCATCGCGTCATGAAGAGCATTCGCGATTACTTCTCGGACGAGGGATTCTGGGAGATTGAGACACCGTTCCTGACCAAGTCAACGCCCGAAGGCGCTCGCGACTTCCTGGTGCCCAGTCGGGT
>JAGLYB010000057.1 GCA_023132545.1 Candidatus Bipolaricaulota bacterium | reverse complement strand
CTATTCATGGTGGGAGGCATCGATCGCTATTTCCAAATGGTCAAGTGTTTCCGGGACGAGGACCTGCGGGCAGATCGACAACCGGAATTCACCCAACTTGACTTGGAAGTCTCGTTCCCGAATGGGAAGGACGAAATCCTGGCCGCATTGGAAGGCACGCTGTCCAAGCTGTTCAAGGAAACACTGGACATCGAACTGCCCATTCCGTTCCCGCGTTTGACGCATGCTGAGGCTCTGGCACGATACGGATCCGACAAGCCGGATCTTCGATTTGGCATGGAGATCCAAGATATTTCTGACCTGGTCGAAGGCTGCGAGTTTAAGGTGTTCGCTGAAGCCGTCGCTGCTGGCGGCAAGGTGGCAGGCATTCTGGCCAAGGGCTGCGCCGGGTACTCTCGCAAGATCTTGGATCAACTACAGGACGTGGCCGTTGATGCGGGCGCCAGAGGAATGGCTTGGATCAAGATGAACGAAGAGATCACTTCGCCGATCGCCAAGTTCTTCGATGACGCAAAGCTCGCTGAGATTGTATCGGCATTGGGCGCTGAATCCGGCGATTTGATTCTCATTCTGGCGGGACAGGGGATCGAAAGCCCTCTGGGAGCACTCCGTCTGGCTGTCGCCAAGCGTGAGAACTTGGCACGCGATGAGTGGAATTTCCTGTGGGTCACTGATTTCCCGCTGTTCGAGCTCAATGAAGCGGGCGATCTCACCAGCTCCCATCACCCGTTCACATCTCCGGTGACGGAAGACATGGACAAGATGACCGACGAGCCGTTGTCCGTGTCATCGAACGCCTATGACTTGGTGCTCAACGGAACCGAGCTGGGAAGCGGAAGCATCCGTATCCATCAGCGAGAGCTGCAAGAGCAGATCTTCAAGCTGTTGGGCATCTCGACGGAAGAGGCAGAGCTTCGCTTCGGCTTCTTCTTGCAGGCGCTTGAATATGGTGCGCCGCCTCACGGAGGATTCGCACTCGGCATTGATCGCTTAGTGATGCTGATGGCGGGGGGGGAATCGCTCCGTGATGTCATCGCGTTCCCGAAAACGGCTGCAGGCATTTGCCTCCTCACCGAGGCACCAATGCCCGTGCCGGATGAGCAACTCACAGATTTGGGGCTTCAAAGACGCTCTGAATGAGCGCACGATCCCGGGCTGAAAGCGCTTTTCTCGTCCTCGCGATCCTCGCGTTATTTGGATTACTGATCCTGTTGATCGGCAGCCTGGATGAATTATCGTTCCAGCCCGGGAAGATTCCTCCCCGTATTGAGACGTCAGAAGATGACGAGACAACCTTGCAGCGTGTGATACCCAAGCTCACGAAAAAAGACCGTATCTATGCAGTCATTCTGGGTGGCTTGACACTGGTTTCCCTAGCCTGTGTATTCATCTTCAGGAGACTGCGCAACGAGCTTTTTAAATACCTATTCACGGCACTCGCGTTCATACTTCCGCTGTTATTCGCCATTGGGCTGTTCGGCCGGTTATTTTCCGATTGGTTTCATGGCCGGTCCGGCGAACCCGCAGCTCCCGGCCCGCTGATCCCGGAAGCCGTTATTGCGAACCCGCCGGCGTGGTCACTGGCTCTGGCTGCCGGCGCGGTCGCCCTTCTTGTTCTCGGCGTATTCACGTTCCTCGTAATTCGGTGGCTCGCTTTCCGCCAGTACGTTGAGCAGCGCAAGATCGAGCTGGCAGACATCACGGCCGAGCAGCAGGCAATCGCCGTACAAGCGGCCAACACCGCAATGCGGATTAGACAGGGAAATTCTCTCCAGGGCGAGGTCATTCGCTGTTATCGCGAGATGGATGCCCTGCTGTCCAAACGAAGGAACATCAAACCAACCTATCTCACCCCGCGCGAGTTTGCAGATTCTCTGGAAGAGCTGGGCATTCAAACTGAGCATATTCGACAACTGACTGAATTGTTTGAACTCGTTCGCTACGGTGAACGGGATGACCAGTCCCTGGCACAACAGGCTCTCGCTTGCCTGGATAGGCTTCGGTCCGTCTATGGAGCCAAGGAGGAGCATGGGATTACCGCGTAAGTCCATCTTCATTCTCGGGTTCCTTGCCGCTGCCTTCATTGCGTCGGTCGTACTGTTCTACAACTACGCTGAAGAATTGCGCATTCATGTCCTTCAACCGATCATCGAAACCTATTTCATCGGTCGCTACTATCTCGATTTCGTACCTCAACTGATCCTGTGGATGATCCCTTTGCTATCCGTTGCCGTCATCATGAGCCGACGGTTCGTTCGCTGGTCTCGGCAAGATCGATCGAGCCCCCCTCGCAGAACGCCAACCCCTGCACCGGGTGAAGGTGAATTGGCCCGGTTATCCAGGCGAATCCAGCGAGCCCACTACAGCCGGTTTGCTCGCGTTCGGTTGTCACGAACGCTTGTCGAAATCGGAGCTCGCCTGATCGCCGGAAAGGAGGGCTCATCCTTGGGACGTGCGCGTCGGCAGTTGGCCGAAGGATATTGGCAAAACGTGGAAGCTGTTCACCATTTTCTAACTCCAAGGAGGCATTACACAGCACGTCAGTCCGGCCATGATTTTGAGGGTTCGTTACGAGA
>JAGLYB010000056.1 GCA_023132545.1 Candidatus Bipolaricaulota bacterium | reverse complement strand
AGCGGAGGAACAAGCACGAGCCTGGAGATTGCTTGCCAACAAGCCTATAGCGCCGGAGTGGTGCTGGTTGCGGCCGCTGGCAATAGCGGCAATCCGCCTGGCAGAGGTAACAACGTCGGAGCTCCCGCGGTGTATCCCTCGGTAATCGCGGTATCGGCAACCGACGACTCGGATGAGCGCCCTCGCTGGTCGAGCACAGGGGAAACCGTGGAGTTAGCTGGCCCAGGTGCGAGCATCCGTTCCACGTACCTGAGTGGAAACTATGCGACGATGAGTGGGACCTCTATGTCGGCTCCACACATCGCAGGTACAGTGGTGCTTCTGATCGCCTCAGGAGTGACTCAACCCGTTGAGATCCGCAACACCCTGAGCTCAACATCCGAAGATCTCGGAGCATCTGGTTGGGATCCTAAATATGGCCACGGTTTGGTGAATGCTGATGGTGCTTGCGGGTTTGAGATTCCACCTCCCCCTGCGGGTCTGATGCACATCTCGGACATGGTTTCCTCACTGGTGATTAGAGGTCCTTGGGTCCGTGCGCAGGTCAATGTGACGATTGCCGATGAATACGCTGCATCCGTCGAAGGTGCAACCGTAGTTGGCCACTGGGAAGGCGCTACAAGTGGTGTCGCATCAGGGCTCACTGGCGAAGACGGGCAGGTCTCATTCAGATCTGACAAATTACGTAATCCGGCCTCGGGAACGACGTTTGTATTTTGCGTTGATGTTGTGACAAAGCCAAAGTGGATCTACAACTCAAGTGCCAACGTGAGTACTTGCTCCAGCATCGAGAATCCGTGATGACCGTGAGCGAGTAACTGACCTAATCATCTGAGACTGGTTCCACTGAGTCCTTCTTGGGAGCATTCGCTCAAACGAGGCCTTCAATATGGGCTCTTAGCGATTTATTAGCGGAGCCTACTGCGCAACTGAAACGACGCGAGTTCTACATATAGTTCCTCAGGCTCCAAATTACGCCATTCGTAATCTGGTGATTAGAGCCCCGGGCTTGGCAGTGTGTGTGTGTATCTCCATGCTATCTTCACGATGGCGACATATGCGTGCACTACTCTGCACATGGAAAGAGGATGTCTCGATGGGTCTCTGCTGACTAGCGAGGCAAAGAGTCTTAGATCTCAAGGAGGCAAACGCAATGATCGCTAAACGAATCAAGGTCTCGACGATCTCTCTTCTGGTAGGAGTCCTTGTTCTTTCTCTCGGTGTTGTCGCTCTAGGAGAGGAAGTGCAGACAGATTCGCACACGTTGCCTGGTGCTGCAGGTATCGTCGAGGGCTGTGGGGCATTCACTGAGCAAGCATTGCTTCTTGATTTGCTCGAGACAGCGGGTGCCGGTGGATTCTTGACCGACGAGCAGGCGATGCAGATCCTTACAGTGGCGGGAGTACAGTCTCTCGACGGGAGCGATCCTGAGGGTGAAGCGATCGTGCAATCAGCGCTGATTATGGTCTTGAATGCTATCAACGCATCCATGATCGACGCAGAAGGTGCGGTTTCAGTTCTAGCTGTGGCTCTGGAAGAAGGTGCTCCGCTCGAAGCTCTTGCAGCTTTGTTGGATGAGCAAGCTACTCCGCCAGGAACACTGAACGCGATCTGGAATGCAGCTGTCAAGGCCGGGTATGTTCAGACGGATTCCGGAACGCTGTTCGCTCAAATCGAGATCGCAGTCCAAACAGGCACGCCTCCGGGCATTATCGTTCGAGTTGCCAAAGATGCTTTGCGATCAGGCTTGGATCCTGATGAACAGATCTCGCTTCTTGTTGAGCTTCTTGCTGTCGAAGAAACCTCACCTGGACAAGCAGCTAATCAGGCTACTGGCAAGGGAAAGAATGAGAGTGCTGCTGCTTCCTCGAAGAAGCCTGACAAGCCGGAGAAGGATAACAAGGGGCAGAATAAGAAAGACTAACGAGAATTCTCCTCTGCGGGAAGAGCCTGGACTTGACGAGCATCCGGATGAAACTCTACGCTGTCAGTGTATCCTTTTCGGTGGGGCGGGAATGAATCCCTGTATGACCTACTCCCGTCCCTCCGCCTTTAGAGACGCAAGTACGGTGCATCCGTATTCTCAACTGACGAGTGACGCCCATCCCTGAAATCGGTCTACAAGTAGAGTCAATATCTGGAGCCGTGGAAAGAGGTATGAGAGAGCCGTCTCGTGATCCCAACAGGCTTTTCGCACACTACTGCTCGCTAAAGGTGATGTACATCGCCACGATGAAACAGCTAACTGTGCGATTCTCACGGTCCCCAAGGCTCCATAATTCAACAGACGCTCACAGTCACCAAGAGAAGCTGATCGCGCGCACCAGGGTCGATCTGCCAGGTTCAAGGCACATCAAGACTCCGTTCCAAACAGCATTCTACCACTCAATCATCAACCCGAGGCAATTTTTGTCCTGCAGATTGCATTTGGCGGCAGAGCACCGCCTGACGCTTGCTGCATCAGGCCATTGGCTTGGCCGGGGATCCGGCTGTGGTTATGGTTAACCTCGTTGGGCAAGGAGCACGCGATATGAGGACTGAACTGAGGCAGAGCGAGCAAGTGATCAAAGAAGGGGCTGCCAGCCTTCAGAAGAACATTGAGACCGTAGGTGGCAGACTTCGCTTGACTAACCAGCGGCTCCTCTTTGAGGCACACAAATTCAATGTTCAGAGAGGCGTAACAGAGATCGAACTCCCAAGCATTCAGGCATCACGTCCATGCTGGACGAAGTTCTTGGGGCTCCTTCCGCTATTCCCCAACTCCCTTGCGGTTTTCACACAGCAGGGGAGAGAATACCGTTTTGTCCTGTTCGGTCGGCATGCGTGGGCTGCAGCTATCGAAGCTCAAAGGGAAACATAGCAGCGTTCGGCGGGCAGAAATGTTGCCACCATCATCTCGAAGAGACAAGCGATTTCAGCTGGATTGAAAATCGTGATGGCATCTGGTGCGTAACAGCCAGGATTGCCAGAGTGCACAAACAAGGCGATCTCGTAGCGGCTGTCCTCACAGTCCGTGAAATAGCTGAACATCTCATAGCGATTCCCCGCAGCTCCTTCCGATGAGTAGCTCTTGGCAAAGCGAGTATGGCCCATATCGCGCGACTCATTCAGTTCGTGTTCTGAGACGTGTGTAAGACAGACCACACCTCCCTGTGACGGAGCTAGTAGGCAATCCGTCACACCAACCGTCACAGAGAACGCTATGAGGTTCGTCTTGGCTCCCGTTCCATCGATCGAGGCGTCGTAGGCAGGAATGAATGTGACCACTGCTCCCGATGCTACCAGTGCGTTGGCATCCTCCGCCAAATCGAAATGGGGCGGATACTTGATTTGGAATCCGTACTCGTTGTTCTGGTAGGTATGCCAATCTGCCGTATTGTCCCAGCCCGAAACCCGCAGCACCTGCAATATCTCGATTTGCGACTGATCGGAGTTCGAAGCCGTACCCATTAGTGTTACTGTGCCGACCAAAGGCATGAGAAGCAAAGCAGCGATTGACGCTCTCCAATTCGTCTGCATGACAGGCCACCCTCCGTGGTTGATCCATAACGGCAGTATCTCACGCCGCCGCATACTTAAAGCAAACGTTACACGTCTTGGCTCTACTCTCGCATGCTGGCCAATCGCAGCCAAGTCAACAGGTTCGGCAACTGGGTGTCGGATGCGCGCACTGGCGTAGGGACATTGCTCGCCTCGCGTCATTACGCCTGGGTCAACCTCCGGCGCACCGCGCCTGTACACTTCTTTGCGAAATGCACTTCATACACGTGGGCAAAAGAGCAACCATCTGTCGCATCATCATTTCAGTATTGCTGTTGGCGACGATCGGCTCATCGACATGCCTTGCGGACCAACTTCAGTGGAATGCTCTTGGTGCCTGTAAGGAAGCCGTGCAAGTAATTGGGCGAGAGTCGCTACTGATATCGTACTGCTCACAAGCGAATGAGGACTATGTTGAGCTGTGGTTGGTGCGGAGAGCCTACATCGTTCATACACCTGCTGAAGGTCTGTTTGAGGTTCGCATATTTGCGAAATGCTTGTACAGGTCTAGGAAGGCTTTCTCCTCGGAGGAGTTCCCTGTGTCGGCTGACCAGTGGAGCTTCAACAAAGTACGCGATCCCAGATGGTTTGTTGAAGGGATTGACCTAGCCTATGTATACGTCCATACGGGGGACAGATCGTTCCAATGCTTGGGCAAGGTACTTGGACTCGAATGCCTCATAGAAGTCGAGACGATTAGCTTGCAGTAATGCGATGGAGGAGATGACACCCAGAAGAAGTCCTGGCCACCAGATCAGCCTCCCACCATTCGATCTCCTCCCAGCTAGGCCGCGTTAAAGACTACAAAGCCTCCCTTTAAGGGATTTCAGATGCCAGTTTCGCGTCTAGAGTCAATCACCATCACCACGGAGCAGCTATCTGTGCGGATCTACCAATCCCCCAGGCTCTAAGGAAACCTAACCTTTCGTTCTAATCAGCACTTCCACGATATCTGCTGAATCCTTTTGAACTAACACATAACACTAAGAGCGTGCGATTTCTTCTCGCTTTGCTGCGTATATCTCAACTACCTGCATCTTGAATCAGTACGTCGAGTGACTACGCGCCCTCATCGTACATTTTTCTAGCTACGTACCTTGGTGTGCGATTTTACGTCTTAGAAGAAACGACGAGATAAGCATCATCGCAGAGACGAGCACGAAGACTGGAACGTAGCCAACGAGATGGATAAGAATGCCGCCAAGAAACGGCAAGAGCACAACCAGGAAGTTCATTGTCCCTCGTATACCCAGGTAAACCGTTCTTTCAGATGAAGGAATGATGTCCAGAAGGTATGGCTCAAACCCCACTTTTCTTCCGCTCATTACGAAGCCAACGAGGAAGAAGGTAATAGCGAATAGATTAGCACCCAAGTGTGACAGCCCCAGTGCAACAAGCGGAATGGTTGCTCCTAAGGTCAGGCAGATACGCACAACCCGCTTCGACCCAAGGCGGCCTGCAATCCACCCCCACACAAGATTTGACAAGATCGTGCCTGCGATTTGGTACAACAGGTACCGGCCTATATAGACATCGCCCACAGCGAATTGCTCTCTTGCGAAAATCATATAGAAGGGCATCACCATCAGGCCGAAGCTAGATAGGTTCTCGACGATAATGAATCGGGCGAACTCACGGTTCCCTCGCAAAATCTCAGGAACACGGCGCAGCATGAAAAGCAACGAAGGGCGAGCCACTTCGGCTACGGGTGAGGCTGGCTCTCGAATAAGCCAAAACGACAGGGATGCGATGATGAGTCCCGAGAACCCTATGAAGAGCGTTGCAGCATGGGTTACTGGAAACGATAAGGTCTGAGCCCCAAACACGCGTGCTACGATTAGGCCTCCGCCAAAGGCAGCAAAGCTGCTGGCAAACTGTTTGGTTGCAAACAAGGTTCCGCGTTTTCCCTTCGGCACCAATTTCCCAATAATGTCGTTGTAAGAGATGCCCGCCAGTCCACCACTCAGCGAAAAGAGAAGAATCCAAGCGAAGAAGCTGGCCAATACGATCTGCGGATGTAACTCCCCGAAAAAATACGTCACAGTCGCCATGCCCAGGAATGCAAAAGCACGCAGGTAGATTCCTAGAATAAGGAACTTCCTTCGATATCGATGCGAGGACAAGAAGTGTCCGAACAGAAAGCTGAGTATGTAGGGTGCGCCCAGCATGATTGAGTACAGCACGCCAAAAACGATCTTGGATCCGCCAAGATCGGTGATCAGGGCAGGAAACACGGTGTTAAAATCAATCATCGCTAGCGTGACGGAAAGAAAAATTCCGTGCCAGGTGAATATCGCGTAGATCACCGCGTGCCTCCTACCAAATCACAATGCTGCTTCCCAGCATCTTGCCTGCGACATTCGCTACACAAGATGATTAGGTATCTCATTTGTCTGTCGTCACGAACGACAAGCTCCTCTTATAGATAGCCATACCGTATCCGGTGCGGCCTCGGTCTTGACTGGTGGCCATTTGCAGTTCATGTGGAGAGTTTCGCGATGACATCTTCTGCTGCAAGCACAACACCGTTTGCTGCCGGATAGAATGACTGATACGGCTGAGCAGAATAGCTCAACTGTGTCAGATCATCCACGGTCACCCCTTGCTGGATGGCAAATGTGAGCAAATCCAGTCTGTCCGTGACAGGTTCACCACTGACAATCTGGGCTCCAATCAATTTTCGTGAATCCGGGTCAACGATCAGCTTCGTACGCATTTTCTTCGCTTCAGGCATGATAGGGAATTGCGTCGTTACTTCGCTGTGGCCGCATATCGCATCTAACCCGTTCTTTCGTGCAGCGGCTTCGGAGAGGCCAGTTCCCCCCACGAATGTATTCCCGATCTTAGTTGCTGCACCATTGAAAAAGCCGGGATACGTTCTGGCCTGTCCAAGAAGATTCCACCCTAGCACTTTGGCCATGGGTACGGCGTTCGTAGCCAGCTTCCCAGGAACGACTTCGCCTGTGATTCCACTCTTGAACTCGACACAGTCTCCTACCGCATAAACGTCGGGAATGCTGGTTTCCATCTTGTCATTGACACAGATGCCGTCTCTGCCAACTTTCATATTGCCGTCAACAACCAGAGAAACGGCTGGTTTCATCCCTGTGGCGAACACGACCAACCCGTGACCGGTATCTGCACGCGACTGCGTGCAATCGTCATGGGAATCGAAACGGATTACTTGTCCGTTGTCCAAAGAGACTTGTTCAACTGCAGTTCGGCCATGCAGCTCAGTAGCTTTCGTTCTCAAGTGCAGCCGAATGCCTGCCCGTGCAAGTTCTTCACCGAGAGGTTCGGACATGTCTTGGTCCAACAGATTGGACAAAATGGAGTCAGCCATATCGACCAGATCTACATCCGTCCCTCTTGCCTTGAGTGCAAGAGCCAGTTCAATCCCAATTGCTCCTGCCCCAATCACGACGGCTCTTCCCAGCCCGGCTCCAAGAAGCCCGTTGATCCGATGGAAATCCTCCTCGGTCTTGAATCCCGTTACGCCTGACAGATCGCTTCCCGGAACAGGTAGGATGAAGGGAGTGGCCCCAGTGGCGATCACCAGCTTGCTATAACCGATCTGTGACGTATCGGAAAAGGAAACAATCTTCTGCTCAAAGTCAATGTCAACTGCCGTCTTCCTCAGAAGATCGGCACCCGCATCAGTAACCAACTCGTCACGCTTCAGGGTTTTCTCGCCGTCCAGCAGTCCCTCGATAGCATAGGGCATTGCACAATAGATCATGCTGTGATCTTCAGGCCGGATGACCGCTACTTTCTTGACGTGTCCCAGCATCTTTGCCAGCGTAATCCCAGCCGGACCTCCACCAATGACTACAACGTCGTACGTTTCCATAATTGTCTAAGCCTCACGATGATTTTCAGTCGAATGCTCGCCACTCTTGTTAACCCCACGGGTGTCTTGCGGATGTCAGGCAGAGTGATCGAGCATTTTTTTCTGTCCTACTCCCGCTTCCCTAGCCTTCCAGGGATTGGTGTCATGTAGAACATGCGTCCAGCATGCTCAAGTTTGATTAGTCGGCCGCGTTGAACCAGATCTCGAATCAAGGTCTTGTTTGCTCCCGCCTTATCGAGGAACTCATCAACAGCATCCTCTCGCATTGGGTGTACTGACATGATGCTCAACAAGTTTTCCTCGGCATCTCCGGTGAATGTGAACTCGTTCCCTTCGTATTCAATCAAGAACTCGACCACACTGACGTATTCTGCCAGCACGTGATACGCGGTGGCCAAGGTGTCTATACTAGGGATCTGAACCGACTTCTCGGCTGGAGGGCGAGTAGGTACCGACACATAGGCTTTCGCAGGGTGCAGGCGACCAATGAAATCGGCTACCTGTGCTAACTGCTTCGCAGTATCGTTCACGCCATTTACCAACATGGTTTCTGTTACCAACTGTCCTCGAAAAACGTTGGCGAATTCAAGAATTCCTTCTTGGATGGCTGCTAAGCTCAAGTCCTTGTGCGGTCGATTGATTTGCTTCCATGTCCGCTTGTCGATGGCATCGACCTTGAGAGAAACCCAATCAGCTCTTGCAAGATCGTCGCGAACCGACTGTTCCGAGATGAGTGAAGCATTAGAAATCACACCGACCTTGGGACCGATTGATTGGAGTAGCTTAAGTGTTTCGCCTAGACGATGATCAAGAGTAGGTTCGCCATCAGGAACGAACGTGATGTAGTCAATATTCTCTCCTTGGCTGGTTGCATTCTCATATTTCGACTTTACCTTACGCAAAATGTCTACAGGATTGTAGAATCTGCGACGGGTGACTTGAATGTTTGCGGTACGACCAAGTTGGCAATATACGCAGGAATAAGAGCAAATCTTGGGAGGGATGTTGTTCACTCCAAGACTACGCCCCAAGCGTCGAGACGGCACTGGCCCAAACACAATCCCTGATGCAGCCAGATCTTCCAGTTCCATTAGGTCCCCTTAGATGTAACGGATAACGCCGCTGGTATCATTTTCCTTGCACCAATCTGCACGTGGGGGCAAAGATTCATGGCGACTATTAGGTGCATATGCACAGTACTCGGATTAACTGCCCGCGCACTATTCTTGCGGATTCTCATCCCCTTGCTCAAGATCTCGTACTTGAGACTCGATTTGTGCCAGCATCGTTCTCAGATGCTCTGCTTGACTCTGTAGTGCCAGCAATTGAAGCTTCCCCGTTGGCGGGTCAACTGCGTACCCTGCGAAGGGTAAGAATCCTCGATAACTGGAAGCCACTCCCCATCCATACCCCATTCCGCGCTGCCAACCTCCTCCCCCAAGGTATTCGTTGTCTACCTAACGGGTTAGCGAATCCAGGTGTTGCATAGCCCGGCTCCGCGCCCCGTCATCGGCCCTCGTCCTGATGGCCCTGTCCTGTCACCTCTTGGCATTTCTACCTCCTTCTGATCGAATGATCGGAAATCCCCGAAAGGCAGTATCAGTTCGCACGTCCGCGCCCCGTGCCCCGACCAGCACCCCGACCAGCACCCCGACCAGCACCTCGTCCAGCACCTTGTCCCAAGCCGCGTCCAACGCTCGAATTGGAACCATCAGTTGGAGCGTTATTCCTCAACTGACCTCGCATTCCAAAGAATCGTCGGATCCCGGTGATGCAATTCCCTAAACGCCGACCTGTCATCGGACCTTGTCCAGCGGGTCCCGTTCTGTCGCCTGTTGGCATGTTAAACCTCCTCTCTGGCGGATTCGCCAATAATATGCATATGCACAATATCATGCGGGGCACGGTCTGTCAATCTGGAGAGGCAGTGCAGCTTGGACGTTAGGGTTAAACGATGTCGAGATACATGTGCCTCAAGCAGCACAAGCACGTGTCTCTGCGCTGTCTTGTTCGGGAACCTAGGGTGAATGGGATGGATTTTCGGCAACGACTAGAGTCAATTGAAGCTCACATCCGAGGGGGTTCTCTTCAAAGAAAGGCGGACTCCGCATGTCCAGGTTCTTCACGCAGAGTCCACTAAGAGTTTATCCTAGGAGCCTGGCTCCCAACTTCCCGACGGTGGATCGGTCAATCAGTTGACGCTTGCGCTGGTTCCGTCTTTTCCGGATGAGCACTCGTCTTTATGATGATTTTCCGCGGGCATTTCTCGATTGCGGCAGCGGCTAGAGTTGTGCTGAACTGGGGAAGATCCTTCTCCTCGTTCCATTCAACTTCTCCTTGCTCAGACGATCGAACACAGATTCGGCAGTGAATACAGCCGACGGAGCACTTCTTCCGGCCAGCGATATCCTTACTGGCTAGATAGTTGCAGCCGAGGTATTGCGGCGTCTCTGCAGGGATCAGCTCAATCAATCCGCGGGGACAAGAGGGGACACACATGCCGCATCCGATACAGGCTTCCCAATCAACAACGGCAATGCGCTTCTCGCTGTCAACAGTAATTGCATTGACAGGACATACTGCTACACAGTCGCCATACCCGACGCAGGCATAGGCACATTCCTTCTCTCCTGCGCC
>JAGLYB010000055.1 GCA_023132545.1 Candidatus Bipolaricaulota bacterium | reverse complement strand
CGGCGCATTTTCTTGGCAACGAATTCTGTGAGTACAGCCGCCAGTATAGAGGTAGCCAGCATCAGCAAGACATAAAGCCCGAAGAAATAAACCGCTCCGGCTGTTGGCAAGAGCAACGCGCCAATGACCAAGTACATGTCTTTGGAAATGGATGTAGGGCCGTGCAGATGAGGCGACGAGGACAAAATGAGACGCTTATCGTTTGCCATCAGGATTTCCCTCCCAGCTGTCTCAGCTTGGCCTTCCCGACCTTTATGTAAGACACGATGGGGATATTCGCGGGGCAATCGTAGCTGCAAGCGCCGCACTCCACACAGTTGAACAGGTGATAATCGGACAAATCCTCAATCATCCCTTTCTTGACATGGCTGACGTACATCAGCGGCATGAGACCCATGGGACAGCGCTCGATGCAGCGACCGCAGCGGACGCATCCGCGCTCAATCCTTAGGTCAGCTTTCTTAACCAGAACACAGTTCGTACTCTTGACCAAGGGCGAATCGAGCGTCGGTTGGGCGATCCCCATCATAGGGCCGCCGAACAGGATCGAATCTGCATCCTCTGACATCCCTCCACATTGATCGATCAACCACTTTGCGGAGGCTCCGAATCGCACCAACAAGTTGCTTGGGTGGGCTACTTTCCCCGTGACTGTAACCACGCGCTCGACAAGCGGACGGCCGTCAATCACTGCGTCCGCGATCGCTGCCAACGTAGCTACATTCTGCACCACAATGCCCATATCCGTGGGGAATCCGCCTTCGGGGATCTCAACCCCGAGCACGGAGCGGATCATCGTCTTTTCAGCGCCCATCGGATACTTAGCAGGAAGGGCAGCAACCTCCACTGACGGGGAGAGTTTCGCCTTATCTACTGCGCTGATCATCGAAGAGATGGCATTCGGTTTGTTGTCCTCGATGCCAATGATTGCTCGCTCGACAGACAACAATCGCATGAGGATGCGAACACCTGCCAGGATGCGATCCGGAGATTCGATCATCAGGCGATCATCAGACGTGATGTAGGGCTCGCATTCAGCGCCATTAACCAACAACGTATGTGCTGGGCTGTCCGGCGGACGATTGACCTTGAGGTGCGTTGGGAAAGCGGCGCCTCCCAATCCTACGATCCCTGCAGCTGAAATCCGCGTGACGATCTCTTCAGAAGAAAGCGTCGCGGGATCGGCTGGAACGAGATCCACCCAACGATCCTCACCATCACCTTCGATGATGATTGCCGGAACAGGCTCTCCCGAGGTTGGGCTGATGATTGTCGTCAAGGGTTTGACCATACCTGAAATGGTGGCATGGATACCCGCTGAACAGCCACCACAGCTTTCTGCAATCAACTGGCCGACACATACTTCGTCTCCAGCCTTGACGATGGGTTTCGCAGGGGCGCCGATGTGTTGCGACATCGGGAGCACAACGCGATCAGGCGACGGCACGCGTTCGATTGCACGATTCGCAGCAACCTTGAATCCTGGGGGATGTACACCTTCTGCTCGACGTACTCCCAATAGCTCTAGCAGGTTTACCTTCATACGCCATCCTTCTTCTGAATTTCGAAATTCCCCAAGTTGCGAGAGCGAGCAACTGAAAGGGGATCGTCATACGCTAGGACCAAGGCTTCTGCGCCCTCCAACTGATTGATGATCTCAATACCAGTTGTTGGTCCAAGAACGAATACTGCTGTTGCAAGTGCATCCGCCTCCGTACAAGTTTGAGCAATCACCGTAGCACTTGAAGAGAGGTGCGCGGAGAAGCCGGTGCGTGGATCCATGATATGTCCCACTTGTGCTTCAGGATCGAAGTATCGCAAGTAATTGCCAGATGTAGCGATGGCTCCGTCAAAAAGCTCAAATCCCGCCAGCACATTCTCACGATCTGCGGGATCTCGTAGAGCGATCTCCCACGGCTCGCCGCCGGGCTTGCCTCCGGCTACTGCGATATCGCCTCCGGCATCGATCAGTACATGCTGAATACCTTGTTCCTTGAGAATCAGCAGGCCTTGGTCAACGGCATATCCCTTAGCGATTCCACCGAGAGTGATTTTCATTCCTGGAACCAATTCGATCTCAGCATGTGGGTCGTATTTCAGCACAAGGCGATCTGCGCCAATCACAGACATTGTTGCGGCAATCGCACGCTCTTGCGCATCCAAAGGGAGATCCCAGAACTGCGTTCCAGCGACAGGATCATACTGCCAAAGCGCAAGAAGCGGCTCGATTGTGATGTCGAACGCACCACGCGAGATCACGAAGATTTCTAAGGCCACCTTGATGATGTCAATCAGCTCAGGTGAGGGCGAATCCAATAGCCCTGTTGCATTCAAACGAGCGACCTCCGCAGAGGGATCAAAAGATGAAGCGATGGCTACGATCACCTGCATTCGCGAGAATGCGGCATCGATCGCTGTTTGGGCATGTGTCTCATCGGAATCAAAGACGGTGATGGATACCCACGTATCCATCATCTCGCGCTGTGCATGATACGCTTCAAGAGGAGCAGGATAGAGAAGATTGTTCAACAAGAACACACCAACCAACAGACCCACGAGAAGGATCGGCCACCAGCGTTTCCACGAATCTGATTTCGTCTGCCCCCGGCCCATCGTATCAGCTGGCCTCCTCACTGGGAAGAAGAATAGCTTCTTCATGTAAGAACAGCAATGACGCGTAGAGCAAATGGGCATTCACTCGTAAGAGAACTCCATTTGGAACCCGTTTATTGGCTCGATTTCGGTACTGAAGGGGGCATTCCAAACTATCATGAAGCCAAAATTGGAATCGCGGCAGTAGCGAGGGATTAGGCAGAAGAAGGAGTACCGGATGTTGAACATATCTTTGCGAGTCTAAGGCGGCGTATGGCAAGACCAAGACTGGCTGTTCGCATGAAACCCTACCACAATATAGAACACGCATCACCACGCGACCGCCACAGAACGCGTTCTAGTACAGGAACCCAGGCTCCAGATGCGCCTTCTTCTGCCTTTCCCCAGGGGGCTGTTGGCCGCTTTGGCATTCGCCCGTTAATCACCCAGCTGTCGAACCCATACCTTGAAGGCGAAGGACCCGGATGCGAGGAGCAGGACTGCGAGAACAAACCACACGCTACCTTGCATCGACGACCAAATAGACCGCTTTCTTGAGGCGTTCACCACCGCCAACAAGGAGCACAGGCTGATCTCATAGCTAGGCTATTCACAGGTCCGCTCGCAGGCCAATTGGCAGTGTGTCCTGGGTGAAGCCGGCTTCCTTAGCTGCCAGTTTGGAGCCCATCTAAGGTAGGCATTGTTCGCCCTTATGCGTTGTAGCTATGCAGGTGGCCCGATCTCTTCCACGATGTCCGGCAGTTCCTTTGCTTGTTTGATCCAATACCGGCTCTCTGTGGGTGTAGGCGGACGTTTCAGCAATCCGGTCGCCTCAACAACGTCAGTCAGATGACTGAGAAGCTCCTCTGGATCCCAGAGCCGAAGCTGCTGCACGCTACGGATTCCCGCCTCCAGCAACAAGCGGGCTCGCTTCCCCTTGATGTCCGTAATCCGTGACAGGTCAGCGTAGGACGCCAGCTCCTCAATATCCTCGATGGGCACGCCACTGATTGACGCGAGCAGTGTTCGATCGGCCTGCGTCGCCGCATGCTGAAGGAGAGTCTTCGCGCTCTCAATACCGCGTTTTGCCAAGGCTGTCACCGTGTCTAGCAAGGCCCCGTGCAGGGTCGACAGCAGTGGACTGGGGCGATTTTTCTTCTCTCCTTGCATTGTTTCACGGCGAAGCGCGAGCGCATGGCTGTGAAGTGCCGGCCGGCCGGAGAACCCATAGTAGTTGTGGAGGCTCCAGAGGAGCTTTTTCTTGGAGAGCCCCTGCCCTTCCGCCTGCTCGACGAACAACTCGATATCCTTGGGGGTCGCGACGTCGATATCTGCGTCTTCGCTTGTCTCCTTGAGAAATGCCTCGAACAGGCTTATGGATTCTATGTGAGCCTCGATCGTTCCGGGAGACCTTCGCTCTGCCTTCAGATAAGGCTCTGAACTCATCCGTTTGCATCGTTCTCACCAAGTTCAGTATATCCGAGTACCGCGTTTCGGATGCGTCTCCGTGCCGTTTTCAGAAAGCGATCGGGCTCGGCAAGCATATACTCGGCGAGCAACAACGAACACTGCATGCAGACACTGTTCACCATGAAGCAGCAAACTGTGCGGTTCTACCAGTCCCCCAGGCTCCAAAGGAACCTGGAACCTCGGTTGCAGTCAACACTTTCAAGTTCGGTCCCTACAGTTTTCCAACCTAGAAGGATGATCGATCCTCTTCATCGCAAACGCAGATCACGCCCGATTTTCATCTTATCCTTGGAGCGGTCTTCGGGGTGAAGGTCAGCTTGGGTTCATTAGCCAGAAGCTTCCCAATGTCTGCAAAACGCCCGTGCTTAGAGCGATAAGCCGCAATCTACCGCGATGCAGGTTTGCTTGGGAGGAAGTACGAAGAAACCCTGCGCCATTGCAGGTGTAAGCCAATTGGAAGGAATTTCATAATACACCGATGGTACTGGAATTGGCCGATACCAGGGGTGTTTGATGATTTGCAGTTCATTACCCGAGGGAGGGCACTATGGCACAGAAACAACTCATGGACAAGATGTCGATCTACATTCCTCAATCGAAGATTGGGAAGAAACCGGTGGAACGTCTCATCGCACTTGGTGAGAAGAGGGACCGTTCCGTCAACTACTTGGTTGTCGAGGCGATTCTTCAATATCTGAATCGAGAAGAGAAGAAAGGCTGAGGACAGCAGCGCTAATCCCTCTCACCGGTAGCGAAGTGTCTGCTGTTTGGATCCATCGTCCATCTGCCAGTAGTTCTGGGATGATTTCTTGACTCGTCTTGCCCTGCGAAGCTACGGTCTTGGCACAGTGTGCGGATCTCAGAAGGGGAAGAGACATCATGAACCGAGCTAGATGGACTACAGCATTCGTAGGACTTGCATGGGTGATATCCTTAATTTCCAGCGGCGCAATTACTGCTGGCAACATCCTGAGTCTTCATGATGTCGTACCAGTTGCAGTTGACTGGAATCATGATGGCAGCCTGGATCTTCTAGTTAGCACACGAGAAGGATATGTCTATGCCCTTCTCACTCAAGATGGACTTGAGAAGGCCGATTTTACCGCCGTTCATCCACTTCTATATGCGGACGCAGGAGCCACGGAAACTATCACTCACTCCTGGGAATGGATTACTCCTCGGTTCGATGCAACTGACTGGAATGGTGATGGGTTGCTGGATCTTCTCATAGCAGACAGCTCGCGTACCATTATCTACTACCAACGACAGAGAAATGCAGATGGCGATTTAATCTTAGCTTCTCCCACGATTCTTCGATTCTCAGATGGCACTCCACTGGGTTATCCGATCTGCTGGGAGCGTACCCAGGCACTGGCAATGCGGATTGTAGACTGGAATATGGATGGCAAGAATGATCTTGCTCTTGGCGAAGACGAATGCTATTACCTGAAGAACCATGGAACTTCCACTACACCGAAATTTATACGCCCGATTGATTGGACCTCCTCGAATTGGTGCGTGGAATCAGGAGTATTCGAGAAATACGAGTTGTTCGGGCTCAGTGGGGGGTGTGCGGTACCCAACGTCGTTGACTGGGACAATGACGGGCGGCTTGATGTGATCTGCGGTCTCGCTTGGAGATTCTCTACGAGTGATGAAACAGTCGGGTTCATCATCTACAGGAGAAATGAAGGAACAAACTCCCCTCCTTCATTCCCTGATGAGTCCGTTGATCCATGGTCTAGCATGTTCCTGAGAAGCGATCCACATAGGGATTTCATAAGACAGGGGGAGTACTCCGTCCCATATGCAAGTGATGTTGACGCCGACGGGTGGGCAGACCTCTTTCTGGGCGGTGACGGACCACTCCGTCTGTATATGCGGAATGCCGGGAAAGAGCTCGAACTTGTATGGGAGCTTTCGGAAATCCATTACTAAAGAGCCGCTACCCCGCCCCCTGGAATAGGTCAAGAAGTAGAGCTAGGGTCTAGATCAACGGGAAGGTGAGGTCAGGTGTGTGCCGTCGGCCCACAAGCCTCCCGTTGAAGCTGTCTCAGGATCAAACCATCCCAGCTTAATCAACCAGTTGGAGGAAGCACGCGCAACGTATTACGATTGAGCACATCCGCGGCGTAGCGGAACACAGCGTTCATCCCACCGTACAAATCAAGATGCTTGAGGGGTGATCGAGAACGGCATGAACTAGGCAGGTAGTATGCCGGGCTCCGCTTTCAAACCGCGGGAATGCCGCTAACTTGCCATCTACTCACTGTGATGCGAAGCGTTGAGTTACCGCCCGACCGTGCGCTCCTGTTGGATGCCACATGTGGTACAGCCCTCCACAGGAAGCAACCCAGTGAAGATACCGTCCTCGATTCGCAAGATCTCCTCACCGTAACGGGCCGTGCGATAAGTCCACTTTTCGTACTCTGAATTATCACTGCGCGGTTGCTCAATGCTTCGGGGTTCCCCGAGACTGGCCAGAACCATTTCGTCCGTCATGCCAATCCAGAGCTCGCCGCGAACAATCCGCTCACAGACTTTGCTTTCCCAGCTTGGATGCTGTTCCTGGCAAGCGGAGACCAGCTGGTTGAAGTGGACAGATATGGAGGCAACCGACAGAAGTTCATTCCCATCTAGCAGCGATTGAGCTAAGATCCCCAAGAGACCGATGATGAGGACAAGCAGCGTTGGCTTCAGGGTTTCTATGGTCATCGAACATCCTTTCTGTACATTCGCGGATTCTACTAATGAACGGCAGGCAAGGCCAGCTCGCTGCATTAAGAGATGCGGGAGGACGAATCCCCGTAATTGCGGGACTGAACGGTTTTGCAGATCTCCTAATCATCAAGGAAGATAGCCAGTATGGCTTCTCCAACCCGCGCACCTGCAGACAATACAACGCTCATCTTCGTTCGGCACGGCGAAACGGAATCCAACGCCGAGAAGCGGTATATGGGACACCTGGATACTCCGCTCTCGGAGCGAGGAATTACCCAGGTGGCTGCAGTCGCCGCCTGGCTTGGGCAGGATAATGTCAGCGCCGTTTACACCAGCGATCTTGGACGTGCGGCCACCACAGCGGAGGCCATCGCCAAAGCTTGCGGAGTACGCGCCACATCCGATGTACGGTTGAGAGAACGGCACGCAGGCGTGTTTCAAGGGTTACGTCTCTCGGAGGCACGTGCGCGATTCCCCGATCACTTTGCCAAGGCGACCGAACAGCCTACGCCAGGCACCTCAATCCCGGAGGGCGAGAGCGCCCTTCAGGTTCAAGCACGATTTGTCCCGCTTCTTGAAGAGATCTGCCGGCGTCACCCCGGACAATCCGTCGTTCTTGTGACTCACGGGGGCTTCATCCGAACCGTACTTTGGCATCTGCTGGAGTCTTCCTACGCCACTGCCCGATGGGCTCGCGTCGATAACGCCGGGTTCAGCATCTTCCGCAGTGAGGGTGGCAGGTGGATTCTGCAAACTTGGAATGATACCGGGCACCTGCGGAACCTGTAGGCTCTACACGTGTTTTGCGCAGTCCCGTTCTCAACTACGGATGCAGTCGCTTCATCGTATCCATCGATGCCCGGGGTCCATCCTCAGATGTCCCACCATCAGGCTGATAAATGCCTGCCAGAGAGAAGGAACCCTTGTTGGTTTTCGAGGACCGGTTTTCTGTTGCCCCTCTCGCCTAGGCTATGTAGTGATTGCCAAGAGAAGCTTGTAGAGACCAAAAGAAAAAAGACAGGCTGCAATGGGTGTGGCAACCCATCCGATAACGATCTCGCCAACTTTGCGCAGCTTGACAGTGCGAACGCCGTGGTATAGGCCTACTCCAATCACAGCTCCCACTACAGATTGAGATGTCGATACAGGTATCCCAAGAATCGAGAAGTAGTGGACAGCAAGAGCGGCGGCCATCTGGGCTGAGAATGCGGTCACGACGTCAAGCGGCGCTATGCCACTTCCTACTGTTTCGGTGATACGCCTGCCAAACGTTAGTGCGCCGACAGCCAACGCCACTCCTCCAAGCAGCCCCAGCCATCCGGGCTCTATCCCAAGATTGGCAATGGGGCCCATTGCGTTCCCGACATCGTTTGCCCCAAGCGCAAACGCGACATAAGCAGCGCTGATGATCAAGAGAACATTGGGAGCCTTCTGCCAGATTGAGTTGTCGCTAAGCCGTTTGAGCAAGAAAATCGTCAGCAGGTAAATTCCCAATGCGATAATTCCCGTCAGGATCGGACAGATAACCCAAACCTGTGCAATCGTTCCGATCTTCGCAAGATTCATGTCAGCGCCCGCAGCGAAGCCAACGCCAGCAACGCCTCCCACAATGGCTTGAGACGTTGAAACCGGGATCTTGAAGAAGGTCGCCAGAGTGACGAACAGACCAGAAGAGATGAGGGCGGTAATAATCGCTATAGGGGGAAGTTCGGAAGTCACGATTCCCTTCCCGATGGTCTTCATCACATTCCCGCCTTGGAGCACCGCTCCCAACACAACGAAGATCGAGACGAGGATAATCGCTCTCCGATAACTGAGAAGACCTGCTCCCACAGTCGTTCCTACGCAGTTTCCCGCATCGTTGGCCCCGATGTTCCAACCAACATAAGCCCCGACAATGAGAAGAGGAATCAGAATCGTCATGTTGTTAGTACGCTCGCTCAGCCACGATTAACGCGATGCGGTCGGAAAGATCTTCCCCTCGATCCGAAATCTTCACGAGATCCGCAAGGTATCCGGCGACGTGCAGCTTCTCCGCCAAATCAATATCCATAGCAAATAACTGCTTGAGTGCATCGCGCTCGAGGTGATCCACCCGGCCTTCAGCTTGTTCGATTCGATCCGTGCATTGCAATGTTTCGGCAGGCTTCCCAGCAAATAGATTCTTTATTGCGACCTCTACCTCTTCATACAGCCCTAGTGTTTCCGTAAGGATGTCGAGTACTGCAGGAATGATTGCCTCTGGAACTTGCACTTGTTGCAGCAACAGACTATCCAGACTGGCCTCAGCAGCATTGGCCAATGTGTCGGCACGTTCGATAACTTCCAAGATCTGTCGTCGCGAAGGCGGCAGTAGTGCACCGGTAATCATCTCTTTCTCCACCGTGCGCCGGATGTCGTCAGCTTTGCCCTCAGCACGATGCGTTGCCAGGGCAAACTCAGCAGCTTTGTCACGGTCTCCATCCACGAAATATGCGCGGGTCGCATCTTGGAATGCGAGCAGGGCGGTGCGCACACAGGCAAGATGATCGAACACGAGATCCCTGACAGCATCCCTCTTTTTCCATAAACGCATGGTAGCACTCCTATATCTTTATATTTCTCCTGATTCCTGGCCAGGCAGACAAGATAGCATGAATTGCAGCAAAGCGCAACCGCCGTTGCAGCTTCGGTGTCATGGATTTGTTGTATCTGCTGCCTGCAACACGTGTTGTTCTACGCTTGTTCGGAGAACGCGCTATGCGTATCATGGGTTCTGATCAGAATGAGGTGGAGTGCTATGGGGAATCTCAGGAATAACGTTGAAACCGCTTTTGCCCAGCTGACGAGGGTTCAGAAAAACCTCATTCAGACAATCCTTGCTGATTATGAGGAATACATCTTCCTTAGCGTCGATGAAGCCGCGAAAGCTCTTAATGTCCACAAGTCCACACTCGTTCGATTGGCCCAGAGTCTGGGATATGGCGGATACACCGCCTTACGAGGTGAGTTGCAGGATCTGTATCGGCAGGAAATCACTCCAGGGGAGAAGCTGGGAAAGACTCTTTCCGAAGTGCAGCCTGAGAACCTTTACCAACAGGTTGTCGAGACCGAGACGATGTTTCTCAAGGAGTCCCTGAAGACGATCCAAGTCGAGGATATCCACGCCGCTGCCCATCTACTCATCGGCGCTCGCCGGACCTTCATCTGCGGACGTGGCCCCCAGGGTCCTTTGGCAGAACTGTTCGAATTTCGCTTGCGTCGTTTCGGATTCGACGTTCAAGCAATTACCGACGAAGGCAGAGCCATTCTTGAGCAGTTGCAACTGGTTACCGAAGAGGATGCCCTCATCGTGTTCAGCTTCATTGCCGTGCCTCAAGAACACCGACATGCGATTTCTCTTGCACGCGAGATCGGTTGCCCTGTCATCCTGATCACCGACTCGGTAGCTAAGGAAATGGTAGATCACGTCGCCATCACCTTGGCGGCACGCCGAGGTCCAGCCACCATTTATCACACCAACATGGTTCCACTCGCCATCATTACCGCGATCATCTTAGATATCGCAAAGCTCAAGGCCTCTGAGGTTATTCCAGCATTGAATCGCCTGCAGGACTTACGCCGTCAATTTGGATACGAGTATGCCTTAACTCACCATGAGCATGATGGTGAGAAGTCATAGAACGCACGAGTTCTCGGCCTTTCTTTCCTCTCGGATGGTTTTTGTCTCAGGTAATTGTATCGAACATCCTTTGGAAGGGTATTACAGAGCACTTCTGCAACGAGCGTTGCAGGGCGGCTTGACTCGTGCTTCATTTGTAGCTATCCTGGCTCGGATACGATAGCCGCCGATTGGGAGGACGAATGAGTGAACTGGACAGCGTCTATACGGAGAGCAGCAGCCTGAAGTTGTTTATTACGAAATCGTTTTTCCGCCTTCGGAGATGGCTAAGTCGCCCCGAGAAGATCATGGGCTTGATCCTGCTTGCTGTCCTCGTCATCCTGGTTGTGATGCCTCTCATCCAAATCGTCATCGGGGCCAGTACCTACAGCTATAGTGATGTGTCTCGCCGCAACTTGGACGCCGAGGTCGGTGACTGGACAATCTACCACTGGCAGCGGGTCGTGGCCAGCCGGATGAGTCCGGTGCTCCTAATCAAGCCTTTACTTCACAGCATGGCCATTGCAATCGGAGTAGTTCTGGTTGCTTTGCCTCTCGGATCACTTCTGGCATGGCTTGTCGTTCGCACAGATCTTCCGTTGAAGAAGCTCATGGGCAATCTCTCTATCATCCCCTATGTCATGCCGTCTTGGGTTATGGCACTCGCCTGGTTCACAGTCTTCAAGAACTCACGCCTTGGAGGAGCTCCCGGCTTCTTAGAAGCAATGGGGATCAATGTCCCAAACTGGCTGTCTTACGGATACATCCCGATCGTATTGGCAATGACCATACATTACTTTCCGTATGCATTTATCCTCGTTTCTGGTGCCATCGCTTCAATGGATAGCCAGCTCGAGGACACGGGGCGCGTTCTCGGAGCTTCGCAAAGAACTGTCCTACGAAAGATTACCTTCCCTCTCATGCTTCCCGCACTGGGATCGGCGTTTGTCCTGATCTTCAGCAAAGCACTTGGAACCTTCGGGACGCCAGCTATTCTAGGCCTCCCCGTGAAATACTACACCGTGGCAACACGGGTGTATCATTCGATTCGCGGCGGGAATACGGGATCGGCTTATGCGCTGGTGATCTTCCTTATTCTGATTTCGTCACTGACCATCTACATGAACGCAAGGGTGATCGGCGTGCGGAAGAAATTCACAACCATCGGCGGCAAGGGGACACGTGTGAAGACGACGAAGCTAGGTCGCGCGAGGATCCCGGTCGCAGTGATCGTATTCACGTTTATCAGCGTATGTATCCTCGCTCCTTTGTCGATGCTTCTTCTGCAGAGCCTGACGCTCCACGGTGACTTCAACTTTAGCGAGCTAACCCTGAAGTTCTGGATCGGAGCACCGGGTGAGGTTTATGCCTCAAATGCTGGAATACTTCGCGATCCAGCCGTGCAAGCTGGAATGTGGAACACAATTAAGCTCGCAGTTATTGCCGCACTGGTCGCCAGTTTCTCGGGACTGTTCTTCGGCTATGCCGTCGTCAAGGCGCGCGGATCGTTCCTGTCGAAGCTCATTGAGAATCTCGCATTCACACCATACATCATCCCGTCCATCGCATTCGGCGGAATCTTCCTTAGCATGTTCGCAAGATCTTGGGGACCGATCCCGAGTCTCTACGGTACATTCACATTGTTAGTCTTGGTTACTGTAGCCAAGCGCTTGCCATATACTTCGCGCACAGGCATATCCGCGATGATGCAGATCGACAAATCGTTGGAGGAGGCTGCGTACTTGCGCGGCACTTCGTGGGTGAAGCGGATGTGGGCAATCATCATCCCTCTCGGAAAGAGCGGCATGATGGCTGGGTTCATCCTCAGCCTCATCACATCTATGAGGATGCTTAGCTTGATCATTCTGCTCGTCACTCCCAAGACGATGGTTCTGACAGCTATGACGTATCGGTTTGTCGAACAAGGATTCACTCAACAAGCAAACGCCATCGCCGTACTCATAATCATCATGACGTTGTCTGGGTACTTCCTGGCGACCGTGCTGGGCAAGTCAAAGTTGGAGCACATTGGGGGCTAGTTGCATGCAAACGGTGCGCTCAAACACGCAATCGGCAGTAATGGATGGGTTTCAAGGAGGTACAAAATGATTCGCAGCGGGAAAATCGTAGCGGTAATGTTGGGTATGCTACTTCTAGCAGTCACCTTCAGCGCTGTCGCTGAAACAATCGATGAGTGGCTGCAGCGAGTGGAACTTGGAGACTACGCGACGGAAACCCAAGACTGGGATGCCATTATCGCAGCCGCAAAGGAAGAAGGGACCGTCGTTGTCTACACGTCATCATCGCGGACTTTTCTTGCTTCCGACTCATTCTACGATGAGTACGGAATCGATGCACAGGTGTACGATTTGGGCTCAACGGGAGCTCTCAGCAAGATGATCCTGGAATTCGAAGCAGGTCGGCATGCATCCGACGTCATCATGACTGGCGGCTCGGAATTCGTCTTCCGCGCTATCCCTGAAGGGATGATCTACACGTTCGTGCCCGATACAGTGGCCGACTATTTGCCGGAGCAGTACAAGAATCCGGTACTCTTTCAGAGGCTAAGCCTAGGCGGCATCCTCTACAACACCGAAGCGAACCCCGACGGTCCTCCGATTGACAATATCTGGGATCTCACGATGCCAGAGTGGAGGTCGCGGGTGACACTGAAGGATCCGATGACCTCTGAGAGCACGTTCAACTACATCTCCAACCTGGTCAATCACCATGAGGAGCTGCTGGCCGCCTACGAAGCGGAATACGGAACGCTTGATTACACATGTGGAATCGAGAATGCTGGATATGAGTTGCTCTATCGCGTATTGAAGAATGATCCGGTTTTGCAGAGCTCTTCAGAGAACGTCGCCAAGGCAGTGGGAGAACCTGGTCAGGAGAATCCGCCGATTAGCTTCTACGTTGGCACATCGAAACTCACACTGAATCAGACGGCCGGACTTGTGAATGCAATCGCAGATATCGAGCCAGTAGATGTTCAAGTCGGCGAAACGTATATGGGGATTTCTGCATTCGCACCCAATCCGAATGCCGCCAAGCTATGGGTCCGCTGGACCATGGGGACACCTGAGCCAGTCGATCTGGGACTGACCGAGCTGGAACCCCCGTACCACACTGGGGAAAACGGACGAATGCTACAAGGATTCTCGCCGTGGTTCGGTCCAGGGAACGCCAACCCGATGCTCGGGTATCCAAGAGCGCAAGGCGCGATCTCGTTGGATCCCCCGACACAGGTGTGGCCACTTGACATGGAATTTATCTGGCAGAACGCCCTGGATATTCAGGATTTCTGGCTGATCAACGGAGGATAGGAGAAGTGTGCGATTCGCGGCCGTACACAGCCGCGAATCGCACGTTGACTGGGAGGTAGGACTGTGGGATTCATCTCTTTGCAAGGCATCACCAAGCGATACGGGAAGGTCACAGCGGTCGATCATCTCAATCTTGAGATTGAGAAGGGAGAGTTCCATACCCTCCTTGGTCCGTCAGGGTGTGGGAAGACAACGACGCTAAGGATGATCGCAGGGCTGGAAGAGCTCTCAGAAGGAGAGTTGTTCATCAACGATCGTTGCGTCTACTCGGTGCCGCTAGCCAAGCATGTCGCTGCACCGGATCGAGGCGTTGGTCTGATCTTCCAGAGCTATGCGCTGTGGCCGCACATGACGGTCTATCAGAACGTGGCGTTCGGCCTCAAAGAGAAAAAATTCTCTAAAGACAGAATACGCACGGTTGTAACTGACATGCTGGAAAAGGTTCAGATGAATGGGTATGAAAATCGGTATCCATCCGAGCTGTCAGGAGGCGAACAGCAGCGCGTTGCAATCGCACGAATGGTTGTCACCGAGCCGCCGGCGTTCCTGATGGATGAACCGCTGTCCAATCTCGATGCTAAGCTTCGGATGCGCTTGAGATCGGAGCTCAAACGACTGCACAATGAATCCGGCGCAACCACCGTGTACGTCACGCACGATCAAGTTGAGGCGATGACTCTGTCCGACAGGATAACCGTCATGCAATTGGGCCTTCTGCAGCAAGACGCTACGCCGACCGATTTGTACAATACGCCAGCCAATTTGTTTGTGGCTGACTTCATGGGGAATCCGCAAGTCAACAAATTGGACGGTGCCATCGCCGTGAAGGACGGCGGCAAGGTGTACTCCAGCGCAACGGGTTCCCTGACTGTGCCGTTGGGAGACGACATAGCTGGCAGCGTAAGTGAAGGCCAGGAAGTTGCCTTGGTTATGCATCCCGAGTGGCTCAAGGCATCGCCCACGCCGGTCGCCAATTCGATCGAAATGAAGGTCTATGTCTCGCTGATGGCAGGATGCGAAACGCTGATATTCCTTCAATCCGACGGTCTCTCCCTCGTGACTCGTGAACAGGGGCAGAGCGACTTCCAGGCAGATACAAAGGTCTGGGTCACGCTGAATCGTTACAACCTGTATGACATGGGAACCGAGTCGCTTGTCGGGACCGGAGGAACAGGAGAGTCCTGCCTGTAGCAACCAGAAGAGCATTTCATTGTGATCGTGGGACGAAGCCGCGTCCTGACATTGCCGAGACGGATCGGTGTTTTATAAAGGAATTCGAGAGATAATATGAACGCAATCGACACAGTCTTCTTTGACATGGGGGGGACCCTGGAGACGCTGGCCTATGACGAAGATCTTCGGCGGGAGGCCTCCGGGCACTTACGGCAGTTCCTTAGAGGCGCAGGTCTAGATCCTGATTGCACAGATGACGTCTTCTACATGATTGTATGTGCAGGATTGAAGGCCTATCGCCAAGAGAACATCAACTCCATGAGGGAGTTGCCTGCGTTGCGCGTTTGCTCTGATTACATTCTGAAGCAGTTTGGGTTCCTCGAAGACGATCTCCGGGAAGTCTGTGATGAATTCATGCTGCGCCTTGAATTGACCTTCTATCAGCGTGAAGCACGCCCGGAGGCCATTCAAGTCCTGTCCACTCTAGCCGAGCGAGGCTTCAAGCTTGGCATCATCAGCAACGTAATGAGCAAGGATTGTGTCACGACGAATCTGACCCGCTACGGGATGATTGATTTCTTTGAAGTCATCGTCGCATCAGCAATCTATGGTCGAAGGAAGCCCGACCCGCACATCTTCACTTACGCTGCCCAGCAAATCGGCTCCCTTCCCGAAACGTGTATGCATGTAGGTGACAAGATCAGCCGTGACATTCTCGGTGCCCATCGCGCTGGTTTTGGAATGGCCGTTCTGATTACGCATCCAACTGTTGACGAACCCGAGCCCGTTGAGCCCAAGCCCACTGCTGTGATCGACGATCTCCGAGGCATATTTAATTTGTTGCCCGAGAAGGTCGAGCCAACGAGAAAGGCACCGAGCTCGAATGGTGTGAAAGCCATCTTCTTCGATGCGGGCGACATCCTTTACTACCGACACCAGCGTGGTCGATACCTGGCCGAGTTTCTAGCGTCACATTCCCTTCAGCCGAAGCCATTCGTCGATTCCGAGCAGAAAGAGATGAAGGACCGGGCGATGACGGGCGACATCAGCAAGCGTGAATATGTGGAATTCCGGCTCCGCTCCATGGGGATCGAGGATCCTCATCTTGAAGCAGCCATCGAAGCATTCCAGATGGACTCGTGCAACGTTGCGTATTTCGATCGAGCCAAAGACACTCTTGAGGAGCTGAAACGACGTGGCTACAAGCTCGGCATCATTACCGATACCTACCACACGAAAGAGTTGAAGCTTGGCTGGCTTCGTGAGATTGGCATCGATCAGGTGTGGGATGTGTTCGTTTCCTCATGTGAAGAAGGCGTTAGGAAGCCGAATCCGGCAATCTATCGAGCCGCGCTGGATCAGCTGGATCTCGTACCTTGCGAGGCATCCTTTGTCGGGCACAAGAAGTCTGAATTGGATGGCGCCAAGGCCGTCGGCATGACAACGATTGCCTTCAACTACGAATCTGTAGCTGCAGCCGATCACTTCATCGAGCAGTTCGACGAACTACTCACACTCCTTCCATCAGCGAACGGGAAGGAATAAGGATGACGGTTCAGGGACTGATCGACTACCACCTTCACACGTCTACGAGCACTGACGCACACTCGACCGTAGACGAATATTGCGCAAGAGCCGCCAAGCTTGGGTTAGCCGAGATTGCGATTACCAATCATATGAATTTGCAGGAGGATAGGTATCACCTCACCCCAGCAGTCATGGCGGAGGTCTGGTCGGAGATCCAAGCTTGCCAGCCGAAGTACCCGGATTTGACGATTCGTTTGGGCATCGAGGTCGACTACTTCGACGATCTCCATGATGAGATCGCTCAGGCGCTACCCAAGTACGCAGAAGCCATCGGACGGCCGCTGGACTTCGTCATGGGATCGGCTCACGAAATGGATGGCGTTCGATTCGCATCTAGGAAGCAAGCGCACAAATTGCTGGTTGGAGCTGATCCGATCCCCATCTACGAGAAATTCTTCGAGCTGATGACCGGTGTCGTTACTTCCGGCCTGTTTGACATCGTGGCGCACCCTGATCTCATTCGGCGTTTCACAGGTCTGCACAGCCCATTTGTGCCGTTCGAGGAGTACAAGGAAGCTGCCAATGCGTTCATCGCTACTCTTGTTGAGAACGACGTCGGGTTTGAGATCAATGTCAAGGGTCTCGTGCATCCTGTCGAGGACATGTACCCAACGAAGGAATTCCTGGTCAGCTACCTCAAGCAGTGCAAGTCGGCTGGCAGAGCACCGATACTTGTGATCGGAACGGACGCCCACTATCCAGATCATCTTGGCACCAATCTTGATGTTGCGGCGCAAAGGCTTCGGCAACTGGGAGTCTCGGAGATAACAACATTCAGCCAGGGGAAACGGATTCCATTTCAGCTTCCCGAACTTATCGGATAGATGAGAGGAGCTTGCTAATGAACGAACACGTGGACGCAGTTCTCTTCGACATGGGGGGGACTCTGCGGTACCGAGTGCCGGATGCAGAGATGCGGGCAGAGGCGTTAGACAAACTCAAGCGTGTCCTTTCCTATTTTAGAGATCCGGAAGAGCTGCATGCCATTCTCAAAAGCAGAGCCTCCCAGTACAAGATCTGGTGTCAGGATACCCTCCGAGAAGCGCCCGAGGAAGAGCTATGGTCGAAGTGGATGTGGCCTGAGGGCAATACAGATGACATATCGAGGATGGGCGTCCAACTGGAACATCTCTGGCGAGCCACGAACGGTCGCCGTCTCGTACGTCCAGAATCAGTTGCCGTTGTCGATGCGCTAGACAAGCGTGGCTACCAACTCGGCATCATTAGCAACACCACAAGCCGGGATGCTGTGCCCATGGCACTGGTTGAGTATGGCCTAGAGTCCTATTTCCCTGTCGTCATCTTGTCATCATCGTGTGGACACCGCAAACCGGGGACGACGATCTTCAAATTGGCAACCCAGCAGATGGGAGTGAATCCGGCTCGTTGCGCCTATATTGGGGATCGCCCAAGTCGCGATATCGTCGGCGCAAAGGACGCAGGGTTTGCTCTATCGATCCTAATCGACGATGACCTTGTAGAAGAGATCAAGCCCGTCGGAGACTTCCCAACGCCTGACTACACCATTCAGTCATTGAC
>JAGLYB010000054.1 GCA_023132545.1 Candidatus Bipolaricaulota bacterium | reverse complement strand
CCCGCGAGTTTGAAGTGTTGCCGTTTTGCCCTTCATCGGATCTAATGGAGTGAGGTGATCGCCATGAGGAGAGCCAGGTTGTGATTGACTCAAACGGATTGCCGGAAGCTGTTGAGGTGTGGATTCTTGACTACCTTGAGTAGAACTAAGATCACTCTTCTCGGATCAGACGATCGGGAAGCGTCAATCCTGCCTGCTCCAGCCATTTGGCGTTTGCGCCAACACAGGACAGGCAGAATGGCCCGAAATGGCGAATCGGTGTTCGCGTATGCGGTTCTCTCAAACGCACGGCCGGTTCGGCTGTCTGGCCACAGATCGCACAGGTCTCGGGGATGATGCCTGAGAATTCGGCATAGTGGAGTGAGAACGGGCACTCGTCTGGATCGAGGATTTCCCACATGTGGTAGGCTTGATGATAAACAGCTTCCCAACATTCGCCGTTTGGTTCCCATAACAAGCGCGGCACGTTCAATCTCCTTTCCCGTGTCTTCGATCCCGTATCAGTTGATCGCCCAGTGATCGGAGAACTCACAGACGAATTCCTCCAGAACGTCTATGAGGCCAGCCCTACTATACAACATCGAGAACGATTGCTTGTAACGGACTGCTGATACCAAGGGGACAGCAGGAGCAACGCACTGGGCTACCAAAGGTTTGTTATGGACGCAATTTGGACTACACCGTCAGTTTCTCGTACTCCGCTCGTAGCAGTCCCTTTTCGGAGCCGATTAGCTCTCCATGCGAACGCCAAGCGCACGCAGAGCTTTCTCTGAAACGAAGCCGTCTTCATCCCATCCGAGTTCGTCGTAAGCGCCGGCCAGCATGATGTCCATATCGGGTACGCTACCGAGAGTTCCGCCACTGTCGAGTGGCTTGCTCAAAAGGACGGGGAGACGATCGTCTTCTCCTGTCGAGCCTCGCTGCTGGTTGATCCAGCGCTTCACAGCAAGGATTCGTTTACCTGTTGTTATCAAATCATCCAGCGTTAACTCCCAGCCGGCGATCGAATTCAAGGCTTCAAGAACGAGATCGCTTCCCGGATTCTGGAACTGACACAGGTTGATGGCGTTGTACAGGGCGCGCCAGATCATCTGCCGAGCCGTCGTACGCCCCTTAGCGTCACTGGATTCCAATCGCTCTCCCGGCGCGATTCCTATCTCAGCCAGCTCGATTTGACCGGTATCAACGGAATACATGTCCCCCTGCATGTGGCAGGCCCCTCGGGGAGACAAGACATAGGCAACGGCCTGCCCGTGGAAAGCACGTGGGTCATGCATGGGCATCTCCAATCCGCGCACAGTCACTGCAAGCTCGGGAACTCCAACTTCGCTCGCCAGTCGTTGGCTACCTTCAGCCAGCCGTTCACCAAAACCATCCTTCCGAGCGATCGCCTCGATTGCCTGAGGAAGCATCTGAGCATCGCCATAGCGGAATGTCATCCCATCTGTCTCTGTGGTATCAAGCAAGCCGCGCTCGAACAGCTCGCACGCCAGCGCGAGAGTTCCCCCCGTTGAGATGGTGTCCAATCCAAATGTGTTGCACAGATGACCTGCCTGAATGACGGCTTCCAGATCGTCAATCTGGAGCATGGCGCCCAATGCTCCTAGCGTTTCATACTCAGGCCCGTCAACACGGTCGAGCCCGTGCTGTGGTGCGCGCGTTTCCCGGCCACAGGCAATCGGGCATTTGAAGCAAGCCCGACTTCGCACAAGATACTCCTCGGTCATGCGAACGCCGGAGAGATTGCCTGCGCCTTCCCATTCGCCAACCTGGAAATTCCGGATGGGAAGATCGCCATACATGGCGGCCATGTCCAGATATCCAGCCGTTCCCGCCATTCGAATGGCTTGAGCAGCCATATCTTCACTCGTCCGGTCGTAGATCTCAGCTGAAATGTCGGCCAATCTTTTTGGATTATCGCCGGGAACCGTGCCGGTTCCGCGCACGGCGATCGCCTTCAAGTTCTTGGATCCCATGACAGCGCCCAGACCGCATCGTCCGGCCGTGATCGTTCATGATAGACGCATACTTGACACTGTTTTCGCCGGCGACGCCGATGCAGGCAACGCGAACACCTGCATCCCCAAGCTCTTCACGAATCGCCGCTTGTGTCTCGTAGGTGTCCAGCCCCATGAAGTCGGTCGCGTCTCGCAGTTCGGCCATGCCATCTCGCAAGAGAAGCCAAACCGGGTTGCTGGAACAGCCGACAATCTCAATCCCATAGAATCCGGCAAATCGCAATTCGGGTCCGAAGAACCCACCACTGTTCGATTCTCCCCACACGCCAGTCAGCGGTGAGATCGCGCAAACACTAAAACGACCGGCCGACGGCAAGTCAGTTCCCACGATGGGACTGGTCATCCAGATTAACGGGTTGTCAGGTCCGAGAGGGTCGATGTCTGTCACGTTCTTTGTCGCAACAAGGGCGGCGGCCAGTCCGCTGCCGCCAAGATAGTGTTGAACCAGATCGGACGCAAGTGAGGCTTCAGTAAGTGTTTCTTCGGATAGATCCACGTGAAGCAATCGCATCGCCAGTTCAGAACCCAATGGAATGTCCTTCGTAGGCCGCTTCAAACAACTTGCGAAGCTCCTGAGACGACGGCGAGCGGCTCGATGTAATCATCTGTGTATCGTTTTCCGCATCGGCAACCAGCTTGTCCAGCGATGCTTCAAACCTGTCTTTCGAGATGTCCGCTTCAGAGAGAGAGAGAGGGTTGTCGATTCGACGGGTCAGATCGCGAACCGCCTGCGCCAATGTGCGTGCGCCACCCTCTCCATCGGCTGAGGAAACTCCGATCCGATGGGCAAGCTGCGCGGCCCGCTCTGGTGCCTGGCGTGCGATAAATTCAAGGGTATAAGGCAAACATATGCTGACGGCGCGGCCATGGGGAAGTCCCAGCGTGGCTCCGAGGGCATGGCCCATGGCATGGGCCATGGATGCCATCGAATTACCGAAGCCCAATCCCGCACTGGTGGCGGCGTGATGCATTCGCGTGCGTGCTTCCATGTCCGTCCCGTCAGCTACTGCACGGAGCAAGAATTCGAACACATCGGCGGCAGCATGTGCGCAGAGACCGTCGGTCATGTCGGTGTGCCAGGTGCTCGTGTAGCCTTCGATAGCATGTGTCAGTGCGTCCAGTCCGGTGTCAGCCGTGAGCTGCTTGGGCATACCGGCAGCCATGGCCGGGTCAACGAGGGCGAGATCAGGAACATTTTCCCAATTGCCTAGCCCTACTTTTCGTTTTTCGATCGGATCGGACAGGACGATAGCCCATGTTACGTCGGCCCCAGTTCCGCTGGTGGTGGGGACAGTGATCAGGCGGGCCTTCTTGCGCAGCCCCAAGTCAATGAACGGGCTGATTTCCGCAGGCTGAAGATCCGGGCGTTCGTACAGTACCCAGATGGCCTTGGCAGCATCGAGCGGAGATCCGCCACCCACAGCGACAATCCAGTCCGGTTCGAATTCCATTGCCAATTCGGCACCACGCAACACAGTCGGGATCTCAGGATTGGCTTCGACATCGGAGAAGATCTGTGTCTCGAAGCCTGAAGCGGATAACCGCTCAATCACCGGAGCAGCCAATCCAAGCCTCAGAATATCGGGATCCGTAACGATCAACGCGCGCTTCCCTCGAATCTCGGAAAGGGAATCGAGCGCGTCTTCACCAAAGACAATGCGGGGGGATACGAACGTCCACACGGCTGCCTCCTAAGTTCCCGGCCATTCAGTAGGGACCAAGGCGCAACAAGATACGATCTCCTTGGCCGCCTTGGGATAGCGCATGATCTTCATCAAGTCACCCTTCAGCTTGAGTTTGCGCATCATCATGCCCTGGATTGGATCGAGTGCACCGTCAATGACCTTACGCCACGTTCCATAGGGTGCACTGACGCAATAGGCGGCCTCTCGCTCGTCAGAAGAGGCAAGCAGTGCAGCGTCCGGGCTCTTGCCGTGATACAGGCCAAGGAACAGATAGGCTGTATCGGCAAACGCTTCATCCGGTTGGATTTCAAACATGAAATCGCCTTCCCAGTTTTGGGCTGAGCTCGCGTAGGATTCAGATTCGTTCAGCAATCGGGTAAGTTCCTTGATCCACTCATCAGACGGGAAGCGATAAGACATGTTCGGCCTCCTTAGCCTTGACACCAGTACCATCGATGATCGTCCCCGAAGCAGGCGAGCGCAAGAGGTCCTTTCAAAGGTCGTTGGAGCTGACTACACTCACGCCACTTGGAGGGGATATGAGAACACGATTTGAAGCTCACGTTCACGGACTCGTCCAAGGCGTGTTCTTCCGGCATTTCACTCAAATCGCAGCAGGCAAGTTGGAGCTGACAGGATCTGTGGCCAATCAACCCGACGGCACTGTCCTGGTGATCGCAGAAGGTTCTAAAGACAATGTCGACAAGCTGTTGGAATGGCTGAAGCATGGCCCGGAATTGGCACGAGTGAATCATGTGGATGTTGAATGGGTCCAACCGCTCAATGCACAATCCGACTTCACGATTCTTCGATGAATAATTCCGAATGAGAGGCCGCGACCACTAACGTGGACAATCCCGCTTAGATCGAGGGATTCGTCGTCCGTTGATCCCTCTTCCTTGGCTGGGTAGACTTCTACACTAGGATGAGTCTTCCAAAAGCCGGGGAAAGAGCCGGATTCCAAATCTCAAGTAGACTCTCGCCTTGTGGCGATCAGCCTCAAGCGATCGCCTCTCTGGTAGAGGAGCTGAATGCCGGATGTCGGTTCCAGACGTTATTGGGGGCGACGGGAACCGGCAAGACGTTCACCATTGCCAGCGTCATCCAAGAGATCCAGCGCCCCACACTCATCATCGCCCACAACAAGACGCTGACTGCCCAGCTTTGTAGCGAGCTGCGCGAGCTGTTCCCAGACAACGCGGTGCACTACTTCGTGTCGTACTACGACTATTATCAGCCTGAAGCCTACATGCCACAAACGGATACCTATATCGAGAAGGACTCGTCGATCAATGACGAAATCGATCGACTGCGCCATGCGGCCACGGCCTCGCTATTCGAGCGTCGCGACGTCATCATCGTGGCTTCGGTCTCCTGTATCTA
>JAGLYB010000053.1 GCA_023132545.1 Candidatus Bipolaricaulota bacterium | reverse complement strand
CGCGGGTCTTCACAGATCTGATCAACCTGGCGATCGATTTCATCTCTCAGGCTTTGTGGCAGTTTCTTCTTGACGTTATGGAAGTTGCGGACCACTTGCGGCGTATAGGGCACTCTCAGCTAGCCTCTCTCATAAGGAACAACTTCTCCCGCATCCATCTGCTCTAGGCCGGTAAGAATGTCAGCCCTGAACTGCGGATGCAGCTCAGTATATTGCCGGACGAAGGATTCAAGAGCCATTTCAATGACATTGCTAAGACTCCTTTTCTCTGCCTTAGCAATCTCCTCAACCTGCGCACGCAGGTTCTCTGGAACCCTGCCGGTCACAGTTGAAGTAGTCATTTTCATCCTCCCTTGTATCACAGATACACAATAGCATCGTTTGTGTCGTTTGTCTACAAAGCACGGCGAACGCGGTCCATAGGTCTCAGGCGGTTGACAGCCAAGCGATTGGAAGAACGCCAGCGCTTTTTGCAACTACCTGGACGCTCAGTTCGTTTGTTGTTTTCCTAACGGGATGATTCGTGCGCTGACAGTTTCACCCAGCTCAAGCAATGCGAATGAGGACTTGCCGTGAGAAGGGGCCACAGCACCGGGATTGATGAAGAGAATGCCGTTCCAATGTGTGATCACTGGGCGATGGAAGTGCCCGAAGACGATGATCTCGGCGTCAGGAAGCTGAGAAGCCATCAGCTGAAAGAACAGTTCCATCTCGGGCGAATCATAGGGCCGATCGATGTAGTGGGACTGAACCTCGTGCGGCTGATGCCCGTGCTTGAGTCCGATGGTTCTCCCGCCCAACCGAATGAGTTCGCGATCGGACAGCTTGTCCGCTATCTCCGGCGGATCCATGTTCCCAGCCACTGCTGTGGTGGGAGCGATCGCAGCCAACGTTTTCAGCACATTATTGGAGACGATGTCACCGGCATGCAGGATGGCGTCTACACCATCAATCTTGCTGAGCAACTCGTCAGACAGCTGGTCGAGGTTGGTCGGAATATGGGTGTCCGAAATCAGCGCGATTCTCATTCGCTCTCCTCCCCATCGTTTGCCGGATGCAGTCCCACCCGCGCGGCATATTCGGAGTAGCCGCCACTGTAGTTAATGAGCTTGCCGTCTTTCAATTCAACGATTCGATCGACGACACGGTCCAAGAAGTAGCGGTCGTGCGATATCACCAGCACGGTACCTTCCAACTCCTCCAGCGTGTCTTCCAGGGTCTCGGCCGACCGGATGTCGAGGTTGTTGGTTGGCTCGTCCAGCATGAGGAAATTTGCTCCTGATAAGACGATGAGAGCCAATTGAAGACGACTACGTTCGCCGCCTGACAGATCAGATGCCGGACGTCTTGCCTGGTCATAGGTGAGCGCAAATCGCAGCAGAACCTGCATGGCCCGTGTATCCGAAACTCCGGCTCCATATCTCAAGTTGTCGATGAGAGATCGATTTAGATCGAGCGTCTCATGCTCCTGTGCGTAGTAGCCGGTCACCACGCTGGGCCCGCGAATGACCTCTCCGGAAGTCGGCTCTTCTTGTTCACGAATCAGTCGGAATAGAACCGATTTTCCGGATCCATTTGCCCCAACCAACCCGACACGTTCGCCATGACGGATCAGCAAATCGAGTTCATCGAGAACAACCTGGGTCTCCGAACTCTCGCCCTCAACGGGATAAGCCTTGGACAGTCCTACGGCTTCCAGCACCTTGGTACTGCCACGCCATCCGGAGATGGACAACTTCATCTCCCGCTGTTGATGAGGGTGGTCGATTTGGTCCATGCGATCGATCCGTTTGAGGATAGCCTGTCCACGCCGGATGAACTTCTCATTGTCGAATACGGCACCCCACGTCAGGAGACGTTTGGCCGACTGCTCCAGACGATGGATCTCCTTTTGCTGATCTGCAAAGTGCTTCTCGTGAAGGGCTCGCTGATGTTCCTTCTCCACCGCATACTCGGAGTAGTTGCCGGGGAAGCGGGTGAGAATGCCACCCTCCAATTCGACAATTTCATCGACCACCAAATCCAGCAAGTAACGATCATGAGACACGAGCACAACGCCCCCGTTGTACTCTCGCAGAAATCGCTCCAAGTACATCTTGCCGGTCAAATCCAAATGGTTGTCAGGTTCGTCGAGCAACAAGAGATCGGGCTGGTTCACCGCTTGAGCCGCCAGAGCCACCATCTTCTTTTGCCCACCGGATAGGATGTTGACGGGGCGATCGAAGTCACTCGTGCGAAATCCAAGACCGCTCAAGATCGACCGGATGCGTGATTCCACGCTCGGCCCGCCCAACCGGTCATATTCTTCCAACAGCATCTCTTGCTCATGCAGCACGGCCGTCAAGGCGTCTTCGTCCTCGTATACAGCCGGATCGATCAGTCGGGCTTCGACAATTGCCAGATCCCGTTCGACTTCAAACAAAGCCACGGCTCCTCGCCGGACCGTCTCGTACACGGTTGCGTCTTCGGGGAACTCCACTTCTTGAGGAAGATAGCCGATGGTCAATCCGGCGCGAGTCGAAATCGTTCCTTCGGTAGCACGAACCTCGCCAACGATTGCCTTGAGCACTGTGCTTTTCCCGCAGCCATTGGGCCCGACCAGCCCGACAACTCGGTCATCATGCACCGCCCACGAAAGATCAGCGAACACGGTGGCCTGGGCATAGGCCACTCGAATTCGGTCAAGGGTTACGGCAATCATGACAACTCCTCGCAGCTGCTTTCAGTAGGCACTTCGTGAAGAAGCGCCAGACTATCCGATGCAATGAGGTTGTTCCAGTAAGCCACGTGTTTGTGCACATGTTCGCGAGGGTGTTTTTGCAGCTCTTTGCGGTTTTGCCACGCCTTTCTGTTGTTTTGTGGTCTATGCAAAGCTATACTGCGGGATCCGTCAAGTTGAACAGGGAGTATGCATGAACAACGTAACAATCCTAAGTCCGCAGGCTTCACTCTGGGGGACCATCATCTCCATCGCTAACTTGCTTGTGGTATTGGCGTAC
>JAGLYB010000052.1 GCA_023132545.1 Candidatus Bipolaricaulota bacterium | reverse complement strand
TCAATGAGATTGGAGAAAGCGCGGGTCGTTACCATCATCTCCGTGGTGTTCTGCACCTTGAACGTGAAGATGGCGTCATCGCTGGTGATCGGTACACCATCGCTCCAATAGGCATTGTCGCGGATTGTCCAGACGACCTGTTGGCGAGTGACTTGCCCGTCCGCATCTCTGATGACAGCGAGGCGGCCGTTTGCCTCCGTAGGAAGCTCAGTGGCCAATCCCGGCTGTAGGACACCGTTCGAGTCGAAGTACGTGAGCCCGATGTTGAAGATCCCCATCAGATTCTCTTTTGTATCTGCTGAGCCTTCCCAAGGACAGAGGTTCGAGGGTTCTTGAGTTGCGCCGATTACCAGACTGTTCAATGCAGGTCCGGCCCATCCTGCAACACTTGCACACAGACCCATCACGAGGGTCATTACCACAATTCTGCGAATCATCTGCTGCCTCCTAAGAACGTCGCGTACAACACTAGCTAGGTTCCGGCGAGTTCGTTTTGGTTTTGGTTCCCGCCTTCCTGCTGCATCGTCGTGGATGACCATACATCGATAAGCCGGTCTAGTCAATAGTTCACATTTCCTCATCAAAAAGGCAGACGACAAGGGATCGCTGTCTCAGCTAGGGAATGGGATGTGTCCCTAGAACGTAACTACCGATAAGTAGATCATCGGATTGAAAGGGAGATCGAACGACGGCTCGCATTAGGAGGATAGAGTCATCTAGCTTTGGACATGGATCGGGTTCCCGCGAGAATTTCAACGATCGCTGGGGCAGTGAGTTGGTAGTGGTCAACAGGACGTGATGGCTTACCAGAAGTCTGCGAACAACAGTAGTGCTACCAAGATGGCTCCCAGCACTCCCCCTACCAGCCACAAATTGATGCCAGCTTTGGAATCGGACTCTACAGTTTGGGACAGAATTTGTGGATTGAAGTCAACAAGGACTTCTCTACTTTGCAGAGCTTCGATGTTTAGCATGCCTGGAGAGCCAGGTGCGAGGTCGAGGGCATTATTGCGAATGTCTACCGAATCTCCCGTATTCAGCCCGGCATTGTCTACGAGTGCTTGGATGTCGCGAATCTGGTTGTCATGCAGCCAGATCTTCGTGAGATTGGTCAAATCGGAAAGAGCATGGATGTCGACGATCTCATTGTCACCCAAGCCGAGCCCTGTGAGGTTGGTTAAACCAGAAAGAGCACGGATGTCGATGATCTTGTTATCGACGAGATCAAGCCTCGTGAGGTTGGTCAAACTTGACAACGCGCTGATGTCGACGATCCGGTTCTTGCCCAGGAAAAGGGCTGTGAGGTTGGTCAAGCCTGATAACGCGCCGATGTCGGCAATCTCGTTGTTGCCCAGCATGAGCGTCCTGAGGTTGGTTAAGTTCGATAGCACACCGATGTTGCTGATTTGGTTGTTGTCTAGGAAGAGGACCGTGAGGTTGATCAAGCTCGATAGCGCGCTGATGTCGATGATTTCGTTCCCGTACAGCTTGAGTTCCGTAAGATCAACACAGTGTTGAACTCCTTCGAGATCACGAATGCCGCGGAAGCGTGCATCGAGGGACGTTAGTCCAATCAAATCGGTATCATGGATGTCCCGAGTGGGTTCCCCAATCGTGTCGCGGATGGCTGCCTCAAGACCTGGGTCGGGGAAGCCGACAACAACGGCAGAAACAGGGATCGTGACTATGGCAACAAGAACGCCAAGGACTAGAGCCATTCTAATACCAGTCAACGCCCCGCTACGGATATCTCTCAATCGATTGTTTTGCTTCATCATGATGGAGTCAGAATATCGAAATAGAGGACACAAGCCAACGAAGTCCTTGCAACATTCGCTGTCTTGAGCTGCTCGTTCGATGGCAAGATAGGTCCGAAGGAACTGGAGCCAGCAATCATCCAAGGGCGCCTGGTTTCCATCGCAGTAGGTCTTGAGGGACGATTTCGGAACTCCCACCTGGCCAAGTTAAGAGAAAATCGAGTCCCGGCCAGTCATGTCACAATAGAAACCTGCGATTTCCAGTTTCTCAGTTGGATTGATTTCAGGGAGGCGGGCCACCCGCTCCACGTAGAGAATGTCACTTCCTCCCCCACTGCTGTGTATAGTGTTTGATAGTGATGCAGTTGGGGCTAGTTGGTAGGGATTAGGCGGTGCATCGTTGGCTTGTTAAACGTGTCTGATTACATGCGATTCAGAAATGCCTTCAAAGTTCGTTGTGCTTCTCGTCGATTGCATTTCGCTCCGAACTTGGTGGCCCCGCCTCACTTCTTCCCATCAGCTCGCATTCCGTTAAGACATCAAGGAGGTTGATGTGAAAACGACTCGGATTCTTCTCGTTTTCAGTCTCCTTTGTCTCGCTACGCTCACCGTGTGGGCGCAAACCGCGACAGAGACTGAAACTCTCGTATTGTCAGATATTGTGGCCTTGGCCCAATCGTCCGCGCAGGCTGCTGCTGCGGCTTCTGCGGAGGCGCAGGCCATTGCAGCAAGTGCGCAAGGGTTATTCGGCCAACTCGATCTGGAAACGTTGTTGTCGACAGCCGAGGGAGCAAGCAGCGCCGCTGCCGCTGCCGCTAGTGCGGTGGAGACGGCTGAGCAAACGGCAAGGGCCGCCGCTGCCGCCTATGCGCAATCTTGCGCAACGGCAAATGTCAATGCACAGGCCAGCGCACTGGCTATTGCCGACGCCATATCGTGGTCGGAAGCGAGAGCTGAAGCATTCGCTCTCGCATGTGCGAATGCCCGCGCTCGCGCCAATGCGAGTGCAGTTGCTTGTGCGACTGCCGCCGCCAAAGCGGAAGCTTCAGCGGATGCGTTCGCTTTGACTTGCGCGACCGCCGCCGCCTATGCTTCGGCGTCCGTAGACGCTACAGCAGAAGCTCGTGTAGTTGCCATGGCTGAAGTGGCCGTCTTGGAGAGAGCCATCGCCATTGCAGCCGCGGAAGCCAAAGCCAGCGCCGAAGCGTGCGCAGCCGTTGCAATCGAAGTAGCTGCGTATGCTGAGGCAGTTGCTGAAGCCATGGCCAGTGCCGTGGCCATGGCCGAGGCTCGCGTCACAGCGGCAGCAGCAGCGATGGCCAGTGCAAAGGCTGAAGCGGAAGCATGCGCTCAGGTAGCCGCTAGTGCCAGCGTCCGAGCCTTCGCCGTCATGCAAGCGTCCGCCCAAGCGTCTGCCTACGCAGCAGCCACCGCGTCGGCGTATTCACAGGCTGAAAGCGCGGTTGAGCTGGTTACCCAAACCATCGCCACTGAAGTCCCATGCGGCGTCGTGATTACAGAAGTTCGCGGTGTCGTTGAAGCAATTGCCACTGCGGTTGCTCAAGCCGACGCAGCTGCAAAGGCAGCGGCTCAAGCCTGTGCACTGGCCCAAGCATCGGCTAGTGCACAGGCCGATGCCGCCGCGTCCGCCTACGCCCACGCCGAAGCCGAGGCTGAAGCATCAGCCGTGGCCTATGCGCAAGCGTTTGCTGCCGCTCAAGCCATCGCTCAAGCCTCAGCTTCTGCAACTGCTGAGGCATTTGCCGTTTCCGGCGCCATTGCACAAGCGCAAGCTACTGCCGAGGCGCATGCGGCATCGATTGCGATTGCTGCCGCTGAGGCAAGAGCAGCAGCTGTAGCCGCCGCTTCTGCTATCGCCGAAGCATCTGCGTCCGCACAAGCAGAGGCGTTCGCTATCGCCGAAGCGTGCGCACTGGCAAGTGCACACGCTGACGCCATGGCCGTTGCCATTGCTGGAGCTTCTGCGACCGCCAGCGCTTCAGCGCAAGCCATCGCTACGTCTTGTGCCGAAGCATCAGCCGTGGCCGAAGCTATGGCTTCGGCGTTAGCGTCCGCGCAAGCTTCGGCTGAAGCCAGTGCAAGTGCGGCTTCAGCCGCCTGCGCCACTGCGGAAGCCTCGTCCAGTGCCTTGGCATCCGCCTACGCCAATGCAAGTGCGAAAGCCGGCGCGGAAGCTTCAGCTGCTGCCTTGGCATCTGCATCCGCGCGAGCTGCTGCCAACGCGACGTCAACTGCCGTAACCAGCGCTGTTGCGGAAGTGACAACGCACGCGTCAGCAGCAGCAGCAGCAGCAGCCGATGCCCAAGCCGCTGCCACAGCATGTGCCCAAGCCGCTGCCACGGCCTCCGCAAGCGCGGAGAGTACGGCCTCCTCATCTGGTGAAGGCGAAGCCTATGCGCAAGCGTTTGCCGCCGCTGTGGCGACAACATCCGCAGATGCCTTCGCCTATGCGCAAACTGCAGCATTTGCTGCGGCAACCGCACAGGCCGAAGCTTACGCATGTGCTAACGCCTACGCGCAAGCTCAGGCTGCCGCATTGGTTGATGTTCAAGCCATTTGCGCATTGGTCGCTAACGCTGAAGCTGCCGCTCGGGCAGCAGCTATCGCCCGAGCCGATGCTGAAGCGTCGGCCTTCGCTCACGTCAATGCATTAGCCACCGCTATTGCAACTGCGGAAGCGAGCGCACTGGCTGCCGCTTACGCGGAGGTTGACGCGCAAGCAGCCGTTGCCGTCGGAGTGAATGCCATGGCCGCCGCGCAAGCGGATGCCGAGGCCGCCGCGTATGCTGCCGCGACCGCCGAAGCTGGGGCACAAGCCGCCGTTGCCGTGGGAGTCGAGGCGATCGCTTTGGCAGTTGCCGATGCGCAAGCCTCTGCCCACGCTGCCGCGATGGCGCAAGCCACTGCTGAGGCCGAGGTTGCCGTTGCCGTGTTTGCGGCTGCAGACGCATTTGCGGATGCTGCCGCTTTCGCCTATGCCGCCGCCAGTGCCGAAGCGTCTGCTGAGGCCTACGCGTTTGCCGCCGCACAAGCGTTTGCCAGCGCTCAAGCCAGCGCCGCCGCGTCAGCAGAAGCCTTGGCCATCGCCATGGCCGAAGCATCTGCATCGGCACGAGCTGCCGCGTCCGCCACTGCCCGTGCACAGGTGGCCGCCGAAGCCACTGCCGACGCGCTGGCACAGGCGTTCGTTATGGCCAGTGCCGCCGCAAATGCGGAAGCTACCGCACAAACATCAGTTGACGTGGTACCGCAAATCGAGACGTCGATCCGGTCGATCATCGATCCGGAATGCCTTATCCCCATTTGCGAGGAAGCCGGACAAAGTCCGTGCCCGCCTTGCGACGGACAGGACGTTCCGGAAACCACTACGCCACGTCCCACGGGATGCCCGGAACCGACCATACTTTCGTGGCACTTCGGCGAAGTGCCAAGCGGCGTGACGTTCAACGGAAGCCGGTCGTTGCCTTCCCACATTTCGTCGACGCTCAACGGTGTTCCGATCGCCGATTCGTTCGTGACCGACGAGATGCTGCCGCCCGGCGGCTCGATCATTGTCGATACGGACAACATGATGGTCTCTCTGTCTGGAACGTTCGAATCCGGGCGAACCTACTACGTGACAACCCTGTACATCGATCCGGGCCAGTGCCCGCTTGTTGAGCTGACAGTGACTGTCACCGGCTCCGGCGAACGGGAGGCTGATACTCCTCCGCCATCGCAGGAGACCCCGCAGACGCGTGCATGTATGACGGTCTCCGCGGTCTACGAAGTGCCGGGTTTCCTGTTCTTCCCGGCAACCACTACCGAAATCTCGACGTCCATCGTGATCAATGGCGATAGCGAACGAGTGACCCCATTCCAGTTGTGCGCAACGGCCACCATGCAGTTCATGCTGATGGTTGAGGACTACGCTGTCACCTCTGATAAGGAGCAAGCGCCATTCAGCCGCTGGGAGAAGTACAACGTCTTCTTGGAAAGCTGGGAATTCTATTCCGAATCGACACAGGTATTCCTCCCGTTGGAGGGCAATGCAGCCTATCGTGTGGTATTCAGCGGGGAGTCTCCAATAACGATCGTGCCGCCGCGACAGACCGAGCAGCAGGTTTGTTTGGATGTCTCTGCGGTGTTCATGTACCAGGAGATCCCAACTGTCACGCACTACACCGAGCCTCGTTTCGTGACCGAACCCATCTTTGCCCAGATTCTGGTGGATGACGTCCCGTATACAACTTCGTTCCAGCTTTGCGACGATCCGGGAACCCAGTTTCTACTGGTCGCCGAATCCGAGCACTGGACGATCAAGGAAAACCGTCTTGAGTTCTGGAAGTGGCAGCGCTACAACGCCGATACGGAAACTTGGGACGACATCCTGATCTTACTTTTCGGCAACGTCGAACCCGGACGCTTGAGCGTGAACCTGCATAGCGGAGGGCTCCTACGTGCTGTGTATCGACAGGCCGTTGAATTGTATTAACGGCCGCCCTAGCTGACATATAAGACGCGGGGCTCCCTTGGGAGCCCCGCATTTCTATTTGCGAAATGAGTTTTCCGAATCAATAACTCGATCAGAGCTTCCAAATATGAAGGACTTGCTTTTCTCGCGAACCAGCTCGTCGATCCCTTCGCCCTGAATGTATGATGGCTTGAGGAGGAACCAACCATGAGAAGCACTCAGCACAGCTGGAGCTGGCCGTGGACCGGCTTGTCGGCGTTCGTCGCCATCGTTGCTGTGGGATGCTGCCTGGTGGCGTTTGGCGTGGGCCGATGCGGCGACGGGAACTGCGAGGGGCCGGAAAACTCGCTTAACTGTCCGGAGGACTGCGCAACATGGCAGGTCCCGAATCCAAGGAGGGCGATTGTCTCGGAAGACATTTTGGGATGGCGTAACTGGCTGGAAGACGGAGGGTTCGAGGTGGGGATGGTGGCTGTCGATGACGACTCGTTGGCAGGCCGGGCACCCGCCTCTGTTCAGCGAACAAACGACGCAGCACGAAGCGGCGAGTGGGGAGTGAGGATTGAGACGGATCAGCACGAGGGATTTTTTGCACTCTGCTCGAAGATTGAAAAGGGAGAGGCGACGCAGTGCACCCTATGGGCGAAATCGCTCGACGGTTCGACGGAACTGCGGGTTAGCGTGTTCGGCGTTGAGAATGATCTTGTGCAAGAGGGCCGCCCCCTCTACAGCCCGGAACGGCCGTTTGTGATCGGCGAGCAATGGACGGAAGTGCAGTTCGTGTTTGAGACTGGCAAAGCTGTAGAGTACGCGCTGTTTGTAGTTGAAGCTGGCCCCCACACGCGTCTCGACATTGACGATGCACGGATCGAAGGCGAGCAATGGGAGCCTGTGGATGTATGCAGGTTTGAGCGAACCGTCGGTGGGATTGCCGTTCCGATCAAGCCGGTAGCGCCTTTTCACTTCAACGTTCTCATCCACATCGAGGACCCGAACCAGCTCATCACGAGTGAAGAGTACTTCCGGAAGGAAACTGCGGTGTTCACCGAACTTGCACGCATTCTGCATGAGCATGGCGGATTCTTGACGATCCAGCCGGAGGAGGATTGGCCGATGGGGGCCCAGAAGTTCGCGCCCAGTACGCTGTCCGACCTTGCCGACAACTACGGCGTCGTCTACTCGACCCACACTCACGGCCCCAGCTGCATTGGTAGCGATGGGCGCTTGTGGAGCAACCAGGACTGCAGTGCGTGCCGCGACTGTGAGCAGATCACGACGGACACCGATCCCTACACCCCGGAGTATGTGGGGAACCTGCGCGAGTTGCTCGAAGAGGTATCCGGGACGACGGTCAGCGACCACAATGGGAACTGGCGATATGAAAACGTTTCGGCGCTCGCCGACGTGGGGATCTCTACATGGTCTGGTTTCAAGGATGGAAGCACCCAATCCACGTTCAACGCGCTCTTTACGAACCCATGGCGCCCTACCCATTGCAGCGCAGCTGAGACGCCTGAGACGTTCTTTGTCCATGATCCGACAACCGAGGTCATCTTCATCCCGGGGTGGGGGCAGGCGATCACCCGGCACCCGGAGCGGTTGCACGAGCGGCTGGCAGCGATGCTTGGTCAGGTTCTCCGCTATGCGGACGCCAATCGGGTCAACACCTTCTACATCGTCACCCATGTCAGCCATTACGCCCCCGAAGGTGATGTGGATTACATTGAGATCAATCCGGCGACCGGCGAGATGACCTACGGCGATGCCTTCCTTCAGGACCTCGCCTTCTGGGAGGAGACGCTGACCGAACTGATCGACCCTCTCGTTGACGAGGGCTATTTGCAGTGGACGAGCCTCCCCGAGATCGGCGAGTTGTTCGTGGAATGGGAGACAGGCGGTTCCTAGTCCTAGTTGTGGATTGATCTCAGGGGGGAAGGTCACTGAACGAAGCAACAGAAGAAGGCCTGGTACGAGTTCGATGACAAGATAGACCCGAAGGGACTGGACCCGCAATTATCCATAGGGAGCTTGGGTTCCATCGTGGAACCCCCACATTCGAGTTTTGCCTGGTCAAACCGGAAGGAGATCGAGTCCTTGTTGGTTGCCGTTGAGCCAATCCAATAAGTAAGCTTCAAAGCGAGAAGGTCAGTTACAACCGCTGTCTCCTTCCACTGATCCAGGTCCCTTCCTTACTTCTGAACCGATCTCAAGAAGTCACGTCGGCCTACGAGTGGCCAGGCTCCGGGTGAGACGCCCAATCGTATACAATGGGGTGAAGGGTGTTCCCCTCAGCCTGAGGTGGAGACTGTCCCAAGAACGAGAAGGAGAACGAATGGACATCTGGGATCGAATTGTTGACGGAGTTATCACGTATGGCGGGCAACTGCTCGGAGCGGTTGTCACTCTTATTGTCGGTTACATTTTGGCGAAGATCTCGCGTAGGGTTATCTTGCGGTTGCTGAAGAGGAGGGAGACTCCTCCGGCGATCACCTCGTTCGTATCCCGCATGTCATTCATTGCGATCATCATCTTCGCCGTGATTGCTTCATTGGCGAAGTTCGGTGTCCAAACCACCTCGTTCGTCGCCGTTCTCGGAGCAGCAAGTTTCGCTATTGGTTTTGCGTTACAGGGCTCCCTGAGTAACTTCGCCGCCGGGGTTCTCATTCTCTTACTTCGCCCGTTCAAGGTGGGGGATTTCATCGAGATTGCAGGGGTTACAGGATCTGTTAGAGATATCCAGCTATTCACTACGGTTCTTGCCACACCGGACAATGTGAAGGTTCTGGTACCCAACGGCAAGATTCTCGGTGACACGATCAGGAACTACGGTGGCTACGAGACGCGAAGGCTCGATGTCCACATTGGGATTGGATACAGCGTATCGATCGAGAAGGCACTGTCGGTAGCCTATGAAGTGCTGGGGGCTGATGACCGGATCCTGACAGAGCCGGCTCCGCAGGTGTTGGTAACGGACCTTGCCGATTCGAGTGTCAATCTGGTTCTGCGAGCTTGGGTCAACCGAGCGAATTACGGCACCGTCTTGTCCGACCTGAAACGCTGCATCAAGGAAGCGTTTGACGAGAACAGTATCGAAATCCCCTTCCCTCAGATGGTGATTCACACCGCTGACAACGACTAGCCGATGCTCCGTTGGTGTACCAAGTCTCGTTCTCCATCTGAGAAAATAGGAAAAAGAGGGCAAAAACACAACAATGGGGGTCAGGAAAGGAGTCTGGCTATGGTGAGATTAATCTAGTAGATCCCGGTTCGAGAATAAAGGCTTGACCCCTCATCCCTAATGTTAGGATAAGAAGACTCAGCAAGACCAGCATTAACCATTTTCGCATTAGAACGCTCCTTCCATCGTTGGAGCCCTTCTATATCTCCCAGCTCGGCACAGTGAAGGTTGTTTGTCCACCAGGTTCATCGTCCCCAAGGGGCGGAGAAACAAACTTACAAGATAGAACTTGACTGCTCCGCCCTTTGGGAAGCTTTACTACATAGCCACCTTGTTCAGCTCGCTCTGGATGATCATCGCGCCGATAAATTCGAGGAAGAGCAGCAACAGGAACGCGACTCCTGTGCTCATGCGTTCGTGAGTCACTCTCTCTACTCCCTCACCGAACTTCCACAGCCACCAGATGCCCGCAAAGGGTATCAGTAGCAGCCACGCGGTTGGTATATCCGCACCACAGCTATTCATCTCTGTCTTTGTACGCACCAGCCAGTATAGACTGTAGAAACCAAAAGTCACAAACGGGAGAAGTAAGACTGCTACAGGTGATCTCTTTTGCATGATTGATTCCTCCTTTCTCTTGTGAAGCAACCGTGTTGATCTTTTATACTATGAATCTGCGGTTTTACCAAACGCGTTGGTGTCATATGCTGTATTGAAAGTCAAGTCTGAACCTCCTCTGGCACACGGAAGTGTTCGCTGCTCTTGTACACAGCGTGGGGAATCAGCAGCAGCTTTCGCGCAG